>JASHRE010000779.1 GCA_030037515.1 Candidatus Sulfotelmatobacter sp. | reverse complement strand
GGAAACCCAGACCGGTGCGGCCGCCATGACTTCAATGCTCTTCGGATCGCGTCCGGCTTCTCGCGCCCCTTGGTTGACGAAACCCATGCACCAATCGATCAGAGCGGGATCGGCAAACTGCAGAATGATTCCATCGGCAACGCGGCCAGCCATGTGCAGGACCTTCGGTCCATAACCGGCGACCCACACGGGAGGAGGAATCTTCGCCCATGTCAGGCGCGTAGGCTGGCCGTCATGCTCAACTTCCTTACCGGAAGTAAGAGCGCGAAATTCCTCTACCGCAGCTTGCAACTGCGACCAAGTCACCGGTTTCTTGCCCAGGACGCGGCGGGAGCTGTCGCCGCGCCCGATGCCGAGTTGCATGCGGCCTCCCGAGATCAGATTCAGCGTCGCGAACAAGCTTGCAGTCACAGTCATGTCGCGGGTCGCGGGATTGGTTACGCAGGTCCCAAGCTTCATGTGCTTCGTGTTGGTCGCCATCAAGGTGAGCAACGGATAAGGATCCATCCACAAAACGTGCGAATCGAAAATCCATCCGTACTCGAAACCCGCGGCCTCGGCCTGGCGGGTCAGTCCGGCGATGCGTTGGATCGAAAGATCAGGCTTGAAGGTAATGCCGAAATGCATGGACGCTTCCTCTCTGAGGCCGTTCCTTCGCTCGTTGTTGGCCACAGCTTAGAGCCGCTGAGGAGCGGCAGTGTAGCATAGAATTTCTGTTCTTAACGGATGCGCGGAGGACCCATGGGTTTCGACACCGTCATCACCAACGGCACGATCGTGACCGCAGTCGACACTTATGCGGCAGACATCGCCCTCACTAACGGCAAGATTGCTGCCATCGGAAAAGATCTCCCAACCCAGAATGCCAATGCGGTGATCGATGCTAGAGGCAGGCTCATTATGCCTGGAGGCATCGACGTCCACACCCACCTCGACATGCCGTTTGGTGGCACGACCAGCGCCGACGACTTCGAAACCGGAACGCGAGCCGCAGCTTTCGGCGGAACCACAACGCTCATCGATTTTGCGATTCAATACAAAGGGCAGACGCTGCGGAAGGCGTTCGATACCTGGATGAACAAAGCTGCGGGCAAAGCTGTTTGCGATTACGCGTTTCACTGCATCATGACCGATGTTTCGGGTGGGCAGTTGAGCGAGATGAACGATCTCGTTGGCGAAGGGGTGACCAGCTTCAAGCTCTTCATGGCATATCCCGGTGTGTTTATGCTCGATGACGGCAGCATATTCAAAGCGCTGCAGACCACTTCGAAAAACGGCGCGCTGGTCTGCATGCACGCGGAAAACGGCAGCGCAATTGATGTGATCGTGCAGCAGGCGCTGGCTGAGGGTAAGAAAGCACCGAAATATCACGCGCTGACGCGGCCGACCACGGCCGAAGCGGAGGCTACCGCACGAGCGATTGCACTGGCGGAAATGGCGGGGGCGCCGATCTACATTGTGCATTTGAGTTGCAATGACGCGCTCGAAAAAGTCCGCGAGGCGCGCGATCGTGGATTGCCTGTCTATGCGGAAACCTGCCCGCAATACCTTTATCTGTCAATCGACAATTTTGATGTGCCCGGGTTTGAGGGAGCGAAATACGTCTTCACTCCGCCGCTGCGCGAGAAGTGGCATCAGGAAAAACTTTGGAATGGATTGCAGCGCGATCATCTGCAGGTGGTTTCAACCGATCATTGCCCGTTCTGCTTCAAAGAGCAGAAAGAATTGGGCAAGGATGATTTCACCAAGATTCCCAATGGAGGCCCTGGAGTCGAACATCGCATGAGTTTGATTTATTCTGGCGGCGTCGCCGCGGGAAGATTCAGCGCGAACCGTTTCGTCGAATTGGTCGCGACCGCGCCCGCAAAATTGTTTGGCCTCTATCCGCGGAAAGGAACCATTGCAGTCGGAAGCGATGCCGATATTGTGATTTTCGATCCCCAGCGGAAGCACACGATCAGCGCCAAGACGCATCACATGCGCGTAGATTACTCGATGTTCGAGGGAATCGAGATCACGGGAATGCCTCACGTGGTTCTATCGCGGGGGCGCGTGTTGATGCAGGCAGACCGGTTCGTTGGGCGCGCCGGGCAAGGAGAATTCTTAAGGCGAGCTACCTACACGCAGGTGAATGGCTAGCAATAACCTTTCCCGCCGGAAACGCACGGGGAATTATTTCAGCGCTGAATACAGCGCTGCTTTCCACCGCTGATTATCGATTGTCCAGCAAACCTTTGCTTTGCGTCCTTTGAGCGCATGGGCCCAGACATCGCAATTCCTTTCATCATGAGCCACATTCAAACGGTCGACGATTGACATTCCTCGCCCCGGCTCGCTCTGCGTTTCTATCGCCACGTAATGTTGGCCCCAGTCCTTACCAATCGTGGGATCGAGTGCCAACGACATCGCAACCGGATCGGGCAAACAGATTCCGTCTTCCCCGGTTTGGGTCTTGAGTGCGACGCGCGCATGGCTGTTCGATTCGATGGCGAAGCGGGCGAGCTCCGTATCCAAACTCAGAACCTGTGAGATATCTTTTTCTCCGAGCACGGCCTCGCCGCGGCAGAGATGCCAACCAACAAGTTCGATCGGCAATCCGCTGCGCATCACGCTTTCCGCTGCTTCCGGATCGACCCAGAAGTTATATTCCGCAGCCGGAGTGATGTTGCCTTCGCAGCAAGGATTGCCCCCCATCACCACACAGCGACTCACGCTTTCGACAATTGAAGGCTTTGTGGAGACGGCGAGCGCAACATTGGTGAGGGGACCCAAGGTGACGAGAACGACGCCGGGAGCCGATTCGATGACTTGAATGATTGCATCGACGGCATGCAATTTCTCCGGGGAACGTTTCGGTGCGGGGTAGTCGTGATCGCCGAGACCATCGCGTCCGTGAAACCAGGTCGCGTCCTGATACGGACGAAGCAGCGGCTTTTCCGCGCCGGAATAAACGGGGACGTTCGCACCGCACAATTCCGCCGTGTATAGCGCGTTACGCGTGGCTTGGTGGACATTCACGTTTCCGGCGACAACCGTGATCGCAGCAACGTGCACATCCGGCGCACGGAGGGCCATGATGAGTGCGACCGCATCGTCAGAAGCGGTATCGGTGTCGATTAGAAAGGCTCGCATGGCGCGAAAGCATAACAGAGTCGGCTGAAGCGATTGCGGCGGGTGAACTTGTCCGGACGCCCGAACAAGAGTAGAGTTACGGCTTTTCTGGGAATGAGTCGGTTTGAAATTGAAGCGATCCAAACGCGCGGTATTGCATCGCGAAACTCGCGACGCTTCGCGCGGATCGCCCAGATCCTTC
>JASHRE010000080.1 GCA_030037515.1 Candidatus Sulfotelmatobacter sp. | reverse complement strand
AGCCCGCATTGTATTCTCGATTTCCATCAACACTGACCCGCTCACTCCCAATCTTTAGTTCTCGAATGCGATCGAGAGCTTCGAGCATCTCTTGCTCCTGACGGACGATCCCCACCAGGTCCTGCATCACCTCTTGCAACGCATGTTGTACGGCATATGGATTATCAGAATCTTTACGCTCAAACGGTTGCAGCGCCCACCTTTCCGCGGATTTGAGTTCACCATTATCGACGTTGCCGAAAGAGTGTTCTCTGGCGAAAGCCGCCGCGTATTCCCCGGCTCGCTGGCCGAAAACCAACAGATCCGAAAGAGAATTCCCGCCCAACCGATTGGATCCGTGCAGGCCCGCTGCGCATTCTCCTGCCGCAAACAATCCAGCAACGTCGGACATTTGGGAATCGGCGTCAACCCGGACCCCTCCCATCATGTAGTGCGTTGTGGGGCCCACTTCCATCGGCTCCCGCGTAATATCGATGTCGGCAAGCTGCTTGAACTGGTGATACATGCTGGGCAGCTTCTTCTTTATATGCTCGGCAGCATTTGGAATTTTCTCGCTGATCCATGCGATGTCCAAAAAAACACCACCGTGCGGGCTCCCGCGTCCTTCCCGAACCTCACGCCGGATGCAACGCGCGACGTGGTCGCGTGTCAGTAGTTCGGGAGGACGTTTCGCGTCTTTATCGCCCTGGGTGTAACGCCAGCCCTCCTCCTCTGATTTAGCGGTTTGGCTTATGTAGAGCGAAGGAATGTCTGTGAACATGAACCTCTCTCCGTTTCTGTTCCGCAGGACTCCTCCCTCGCCACGCACTCCTTCTGTAACCAGAATGCCGCGCACGCTTGGCGGCCAGATCATGCCCGTCGGATGGAACTGCACAAATTCCATATCCATTAGAGCCGCACCCGCATGGTAGGCGAGCGAGTGACCGTCGCCTGTGTATTCCCAGCTGTTGCTGGTGATCTTGTAAGCCCTGCCAATTCCTCCCGTGGCTAGAACCACCGCCCTCGCCCGGAAAAGATGAAACCGTCCGCGCTCGCGGTCGTATCCAAACGCTCCCACGATGCGCTCGCCATCCTTCAACAGCCTGACGATTGTGTGTTCCATGAAAACATCCAAACCGAGATGGACTCCGTGGTCTTGCAGCGTGCGGATCATCTCCAGGCCGGTGCGGTCACCGACGTGCGCCAACCGAGGGTAGCGATGACCGCCGAAATTCCGCTGCAGGATTCGTCCATCGTTCGTGCGGTCGAAAAGAGCACCCCACGCTTCCAATTCGCGGACGCGTGCCGGGGCTTCCTTGGCATGCAGCTCTGCCATCCGCCAGTTACTCAGGTATTGGCCGCCACGCATCGTGTCGGCAAAGTGAACGCGCCAATTGTCCCGGTCGTCCACATTTCCCATCGCGGCAGCTATGCCACCCTCTGCCATGACCGTGTGAGCTTTACCAAGGAGGGATTTCGAAATGACAGCAACGCTCGCCCCGGCGGCCGAAGCCTCGACTGCAGCGCGCAGGCCGGCACCTCCTGCGCCGATGACGAGAACGTCGTGCTCGTGGGTTACGTACTCGGCCACTAAACGATTCTCCAATCCCTCCACACGCCCGTCGAGCACAACCTCACGTAAAGATCCGCAAACGCCACCATAAAGAGGCTGCACCATGCAAACAGCATGTGACGGCGATTCAAACAACTCACGCAGTGGTAGACCTTTTTGCGGGCAGGAGCCCGCGACAACTGATTGCGAAAACCGCCGACCAGATGACGAAGCGAATGGCAGCTGAAGGTGTAGCAGGTGAGTAGCGCGAGGTTCGTCAGCAAGACGAGAGTGCCGAGACCAATGCCAAACCGTCCGTTGAACCAGAATGCGTTCCATACGTCGCGCGCTAGGACGATGAGAAATACCAGGGCAAAATAAAGAAAATAGCGGTGGATATTTTGCAAAATCAATGGAAAGGAGCCCTCGCCGAGGTACCTCTTACGCGGCTCCCCCACCGTGCAGGAAGGAGGATCTGCCCAAAAGGCTTTGTAATATGCACCGCGGTAGTAGTAGCACGTTACGCGGAAGCCACCGGGCGCCCACAGAATGAGCATCGCTGCCGTCACCCAGGCCGGCATCCAGCTTGGCCTTGAACCAAACCAGCCCTCATTGGGATTGCCAAACAATTCAGGCGAATAAAAGGGCGAGAGATATGGTCCGAACCGGAAGTGTCGCCCCTGGAAGGCTGCCCAGGTCGCGTAAACAATGAATGCAGATAGCCCGAGAAACACGAAAAGTGGCTGTATCCACCAGTTATCTTCGCGCTGCGTTTGTCCGAAACCGGAGCGCGACAATGGGACATCAATCCTCGACATCGGGCCTCCTCACTCGCGCATTAACTCGCTTGCGGTCCAGCCCCGCCCGCCTATGGTTGAACGCGGGCGGTAGCCATCATACAGAAAACTCATCGTCATTGTGTTAGAAACCGCGCTTGCGACGAACCCTCGAGGATCGCAAGGCTCGGGGCGCCGATCGAACGAGTTAAGAAACCGCAAGACAAGCCGCCTCAGTCACAGGTCTTGCTAGAGCGTAAGCCTCCAAAGAGCCTAGCGAGTTAAGGCCACAGCTCGCGCGCAACGGCATCAACGCACCCCGTAAGGAGCCCTCACCCGCCACAAACAAAATTCTGCGGAATGCTATTTCTTTGGTGTGTCGAACCATCGGTGCCGCGGCGTACTTCCTGATCAGTCATGCGGTCTGGTCGGAAGTGAGAGCGGTCTGTACCGCACTACAATACTTCTCATTGCGCAGGAAAAGGCCGTGCGCGTCTTTTCGGGACACTATGGCGACCAGCCCACTCCAGTCCGACTGTGACCGCAGTACTTTCCGCTCCGGCGATTTCTTTTTCCCCGGCTTGGCTGTTGATTATTCTCGCCACAGTCTTTATCGGGTTCGCACGCAGCTACTATCTGGCTGGGCTGTTTCGCGCTCCACTGCCTAACCTGCTCGTTCACATCCATGGCGCAGTTTTCACCTCCTGGATCGTTCTGCTGACCACCCAAACCTCGCTGGTCGCCAGCGGGCGGGTGGATCTGCATCGCCGCCTGGGTCTGCTTGGGTTCGCGATAGCATGTCTGATGGTCATCCTCGGCGTTATGGTAGCCACCGATAGCATGGCCAGACACTTGTTCCGGGCAATATTGGAGTCTCGCAAAAGGCCTTCTATGCCGTCCCCATTGCCGACATGGGGGCCTTCGTGACCTTGATTTACTTGGGTTTTCCGGGGCGTTCCCCCCGCTGCGTATAAGCGGCTCATGCTGATTGCCACGATCATGATTACCGACGCAGCTTTTGTCCGCTGGACTGTTTCGGTACGGTGGTGGAATCTCCAGGCAGCCCAAATCTGCTGCTTCGCACTGCTGTTGTTGCTGGCTGGATACGACCTATGGTCCGCAAGAAGGATTCATCGCGCCACTGTGGGGAATCGTCTTTGTCGTATTCCTTCAGCAGATTCGGACACCCATCGGGCACACGGCGTTCTGGCAGGGTTTCGCCACGTGGGTGCTAAATTGCTTTCGTGCATTTCATTAACCACTGAACAGACTCCTGCCCGGTGAGCGAGCTTTGGGTAGTGGGCCGGCGTCGAAATTATCCCTTGTGGAAGCGCTTGCAACGTCAAGTGTACAGATTGGCGGTTGCGGCCTTTCTCTCGACAGCTTTCCGTCCACAATCACAAATTCCTTTTTGCAAACAGGGCACGTCCCGCAAGCAATGACGATTTGCTCTCTGGGAGAGCTAACCACTATGTCTGCCCCGCAGTGCAGGCATGTCATCGGATGCTCGTAAAGATAATACGTGATCGAAACTGCGGTTTTCGCCGATGATTACGATCACATGGTTGATGGGAGTGATAGGTCCTTACCTTGCACTTGCGCTTAAGTACTGAGAGGTGCTCCCATGTTGGCCACTAATCCTACTAAGCTTATACAACAGTAGAGTATCGTCGGACTTCCGTCAGAACTTTCAATAGAGACATACCTTGTCCTCCTCACTGCTAGACGTTGTTTTTTGGTTGTGAACCGGACTGAACCCCAGAGTGAACGGAGGCAACCTTATCGGTGGAAAATTACCGGATGATGCCGTGAAGATGACAAACACGTAAAACTTCATTGGTATCCCTGTGCATAAACCGTTCGAGGAGGTACGCAGTAATATCCTAGCGTGGGTTATTTGCACAGAACCGCGATTCACAACTTGCGCCACTTACAACAGCATTGATGATTTCATCACCCGTGAGAGCCCGCAGTGTGGGAGGGGATCGATCACGATGGTGCGCGTGGTGAGTTGAAGAAAGGCCGCGGCCAGTGTCCAAACTGATGTCGTGATAGGTGCGATTTCGATGTGGTCAGATGAAAAAGAGGGCGCACGTGCAAACGCCTGGTACCCACGGTTGACGCCCCGCGTTCCAAAACTGGAAATCCGTGGTGCCCTCATTTAGCAACACTTGGAATTCCTGAATTCCCGGATTTTAACGGCAGAATAAGGCAACCTTCTGTTGCTATGCCACCAGAATTCCCGTCGCCATCGAGGAACCGGCCCAAAGGCTGCTCGAGTAGGAGGTCCGCTCATGTCCCTTCGCAAAGGCCTTGTTCGATTCGTGCTCGTGACCGCTCCATTTGTATTCTTCTCGGTCGTAAAAGTGCCGTGATTCCCTTCGACGTTTTGCTTACGAAGCAGATTTGGCGCCGCCCACTGAATTGATCCTGCCAAGCATTTTTTTCGAGTAACGGGCAAACCAGAGGTGGCTTCCCAATTGCCGACCACTCGCTAACAGTCACAGACTCCTCCGCACGCCGATGGGGAATCAGGGCGGGCCGATTGACTGCCCACGTGAGCCCGCCTAAGATTGCCGCCCAATGGTCGGCGAAACCAGAAACTGAGGCTCAGGAGAGCACAGATGAAAGAAAGATCTTCCCGATGGGCTGTCGCGTTCATACTGCTGTGTTCCAGCACGGCAGTCTACGCCCAGGACGCTTGCGAGCGTTTGACTGCGGCAAAGATTCCTAACACCACGATTGCGCTTGCGCAGACGATTTCGGCGGGCACGTTCAACGGCCCTCCTGCGCCGTTTAGCGGAACCGATCTCTCGCCTCTATATAAGAGTCTTCCGGCCTTCTGCCGGGTCGTTGCCGAGGCGAAGCCGACCTCGGACTCCGACATCAAACTCGAAGTCTGGCTTCCGGTCTCAGGATGGAATGGCAAGCTGCAGGGGATCGGCAACGGCGGATTCGCCGGACTTATTGACCATATGCAACTCGCAATGGCGGTGAAGGCTGGGTACACGGCGACCGCGACTGACGCGGGCCATACAGGATCTCCGATCGACGCGGATTGGGCGAAGGGGCACCCGGAAAAGATTATCGACTTCGGTCATCGCGGAATACATGAGATGACGCGTGTCGCCAAGACGGTAATCGCGGCTTATTACTCCAAGCCTGCACAGCGCTCATACTTTGCCGGATGTTCCGACGGCGGACGTGAGGCGCTGATGGAAGCCCAACGTTATCCCGACGACTATGACGGAATCTTAGCTGGCGCTCCGGCGAACTACTGGACTGCTCTGCTTGCGACTGCAGTTTATGACACCCAGACCCTGACGCTGGATTCGGCCAGCTTCATTCCTCCGGCAAAGATTCCCACGATTGCAGCGGCGGTAAACGCCGCCTGCGACGAGTTGGACGGCGTGCACGATGGTATTCTGAACGATCCGCGGCAGTGTCACTTCGATCCCGCGACGATACAGTGCAAGGGAGAGGATTCAGACAAATGCCTGACGGTAGCGCAGGTCACTGCGCTGAAGAAACTCTACGCGGGAACGCTTGATTCCAAAGGCCACGTGGTTTACCCCGGCTATTTGCCCGGCGGCGAAGAGGGCGACGGTGGCTGGGGACTCTGGATCACTGGCCCGGCGCCCGTGAAGAGTCTGATGGCGTTTTTCGGCAACGGATTCTTTTCCGACTTTGTATTCGGGAAGTCCGATTGGGACTACAAGACGTTCAACGTTGATGCGGACCTGAAGGTAGCCAATGAGAGAAACGCCGAGGCCCTGAACGCTACAGATCCCTACCTCAAGCCATTCAAGGCCCGCGGAGGAAAGCTGATTCTCTATCATGGCTGGAATGATCCGGCGATCACGGCGTTGAACACGATCGACTATTAC
>JASHRE010000778.1 GCA_030037515.1 Candidatus Sulfotelmatobacter sp. | reverse complement strand
GAACGACGAAGAACTCGAAATGTTCCGTTCGCGCTTCGGCATTCCGATCCCCGACAACGAATTGCACGAGGCCCCGTTCTACCGCCCAACCGACGACAGTCCCGAGATCAAATACATGCAGGCGCGACGCCAGCAGCTCGGCGGATGCATGCCGACCCGCAAAGTCCGCGCCGCCGCGCTCAAACCGTTTCCGGATTCGCATTTTGAGGAATTTCATAAGGGTACGGAAGGCCGCGAAGTCTCGACCACCATGGTCTTCGTGCGCCTGCTCGCGAAACTGCTCCGTGATCCCGAACTCGGCAAGTTCATCGTGCCCATTGTTCCCGACGAAGCCCGCACCTTTGGCATGGAAGCTTTATTCCGGCAGGTGGGAATTTACTCAAGCGTCGGCCAGAACTACGAGCCGGTCGACATGGACACGCTGCTTTACTACAAAGAAGCGAAGAACGGGCAGATTCTCGAAGAAGGGATCACTGAATCCGGCTCGATGTGCTCCTTCATCGCTGCGGGGTGCGCCTATGCCAATCACGGCATCAACACGATTCCGTTCTTTATTTATTACTCCATGTTCGGATTCCAGCGTATCGGCGATTTGATCTGGGCCGCGGCTGACATGCGTTGCCGGGGCTTCCTGGTCGGTGGCACCGCCGGCCGCACCACGCTTGCCGGCGAAGGGCTGCAGCATCAGGACGGCCACAGCCACGTGCTCGCGCTTCCCGTGCCCAATCTGCTCGCCTATGATCCGGCATTCGCCTACGAGATCGCCATCATCATTCAGGATGGCATCAAGCGCATGTACGTCAATGGTGAGTCGATTTTCTACTATCTGACCGTCACCAACGAACCGCTGCCGATGCCGGGGATGCCGGGCGACGTTCGCGAGGGAGTGCTGAAAGGGCTCTATCGGTTCAAAGCCTCAGACAAGAAAGATGCCAAGCTGCGCGCTCAGCTGCTCGGCAGCGGCACGATCATGTACGAAGTTCTGAAGGCGCAGCAAACTCTGGAAGAAAGATATGGAGTCGCCGCCGACGTCTGGAGCGTCACCAGCTACAAGCAGCTTTATCGCGACGCCAACGATTGCGAGCGCTGGAACATGCTTCATCCCGCGGACGCACTGAAAGTGCCGCACGTCACCGCGACCCTGAAAGACGCGCAAGGCCCGTTTATCGCGGCCTCGGATTACATGAAAGTTTTGCCCGAGAGTATTTCGAAGTGGGTTCCGGGACAGCTTGTCGCGCTCGGCACCGACGGCTTCGGACGCAGCGAGAATCGCGCTGCCCTGCGCGATTTCTTCGAAGTCGATGCCAAGCACATCGTGCTGGCGACCTTGACTGCTCTCATGCGTGAGAAAAAAATCGGCGCCGAGGTCGTAAAGCGTGCAGTGCAGGAACTCGGTATTAATCCGGAGAAAGCTAACCCAGCCATAAGCTAGAGATTTCGTATCAGCGCATGTCTCAGGCATGCCATCGCATTCGAAAACACAGAGCGCCTTCCGGCGCCGAGACGGTAAGACCGAACGAGGAACAGAAAACGCTTTGATCGAATTCAAACTTCCCGAACTTGGAGAAAACATCGAGCAGGGCGACCTCGTGCGCCTGATGGTCGCCCCTGGCGCCAGCGTCAGTTCCGGCCAGTCCGTCATCGAACTGGAAACCGACAAGGCCGTCGTCGAAGTGCCATCGTCGGTGAGCGGCACCGTGCAGGAAGTTCGCGTCAAAGAAGGCGACAAAATTAAAGTCGGCCAGGTGATTTTCACCGTCGACGGTGCGGACGCGAAGGATTCGGAGCCGGCGCGGTCTCCCGCTAAAGCTCCCATCACTGAGCTCGCGCCTGTCATCAGCGGGAATCCCTCTCCCCCTGCTTCGCCGCACCACGATGCTCCCTCGCATGCACAAGCATCCGCGGAGCTGACATCGACGCTCCCGCAAGCGCCTCCGCCGATTCTTGCTCCTGCCGCGAGCGAATTCAAACTTCCCGAACTCGGTGAAAGCATCTCGCAGGGAGATCTCGTGCGCCTCATGATTTCTTCCGGTGCGAAAGTTTCCGAAGGCCAGCCGGTGATGGAACTGGAAACCGACAAAGCGGTCGTCGAAGTTCCTTCGTCGGTGAGCGGCGTGGTCAAAGAAATCAAAGTCAAAGAGGGCGAGAAAGTCAAAGTCGGGCAAGTGATTTTCACCCTGGAAGGCGCGGCGCCAGCGCAGCCAGAACCGGCTCGCCCTCGCACAGCCCCGGTCGAGCACGTCTCGGGCCAGCATGGAGCCCGTCTCGCCTTTCAAGCCGCGATCCGCGCCGAGGGGAAAACCGAAGAACAGGCCCTTCCCCCCGATCAGCCGCGGCTCACGCCGCAAACCTTCACGATGCCGGTGCAACTTGGCAAAGTCGCCGGCACCGAGCATCGTCAGCCTATCCCGGCAGCGCCGAGCGTGCGCCGGCTCGCGCGCGAAGTTGGCGTCGACATCTATGAAGTGAAAGGCACCGGTCCCGGCGGGCGCATCAGCGAAGACGACGTCAAGGCGCGTGCGAAAGCTCTGCTGGCAGCCGCGGCCGCGGCACAGGCTCAGCCTGGCGCGGGCCGACTGGCCGCTCCGCAACTTCCGGATTTTGCGAAATGGGGCAAGACCGAGCGGGTCTCCATGCGCGGCGTGCGCCGCAAAACGGCGGAACATCTCGCGGAGTCCTGGATCACGATTCCGCACGTCACGCAGCACGATCGCGCCGACATCACCGAACTCGAGCAGCTTCGCGCCCGCTTCGCTCCACGCGCCGAAGAAGCCGGCGGCAAGATGACCGTCACCGCGATCGCGCTCAAAGTCTGCGCTGCCGCGCTCAAAGTTTTCCCGCAATTCAATGCTTCGATTGACATCGAAAAAGAAGAAATCATTTACAAGCAGTACATCCACATCGGCGTCGCAGCCGACACCGACCGCGGCCTGCTCGTGCCCGTCATCCGCGATGTCGACAAGAAGAACATCGTCGAACTGGCGGTCGAGTTGTCGCAGATTTCAAAGAAGGCGCGCGAGAAAAAACTCACGCCCGCGGATATGGAAGGCGGCACGTTCACTATCACGAACTTGGGCGGCATTGGCGGCGTCGGATTCACTCCGATCGTCAATCATCCCGAGGTCGCGATCCTCGGCATCTCGCGCTCGCGCATCGAGCCGGAGTGGATCAACAACAAATTCGAACCGCGGCTGATTCTGCCGCTCTCGCTGTCGTACGATCACCGGCTGATCGACGGCGCCGACGCCGCGCGCTTCGTGCGCTGGGTCGCCGAAGCATTCGAGCAGCCCTTCTTGTTGTCGGTGCAGGGATAACTGACAGGCAGGATTAGATGAGCGAAGTGAAATCGCCCCCGGAAAACAAGCAACTCGGCCTGGTTAGAGGCCGCCGCAATTTCTACGGCGAGTGCCCCACTTCGAGTGGGGTAAACATTGGCGGCAGGCGACGGAGCCACGAAAAACTGCGTCGAGCCGCGTCTCAGGCACTGCTCTGGTGGAGCGGCTCAGCTGAAGGCCTTCCCTTCGGTGGAGCCCGAGCCCGAGCGAAATCCGAGGTCGGCAGCGCCAAACAGCCGTCATTCAAAAAGAAGCCCGATGCAACGCTCGGGGAGGCCATCAGGTGGAAAGCTAAGTGGCGATCCCGAAGATCGGGAAGCAAGTAGACCCTACATGTCAGAAAACACATCTCAAAATATCGCCGTCATCGGCGCCGGTCCCGGCGGGTACGCTGCCGCATTTCTCGCCGCCGATCTCGGCATGGATGTCACACTGATCGATCCCGAAGTGAATCCCGGTGGCGTCTGTCTCTACCGCGGGTGCATCCCCTCAAAAGCCCTGCTGCACGTGGCCAAGCTGATTGACGAATCGCAGGAGTCCAAAAACTGGGGCATCGAATTTCCCGCGCCCAGGATCGATCTCTCCCGTTTGCGTTCATGGAAAGAAGGGGTTGTCAAGAAACTGACCGGCGGCCTCGGCATTCTTTCCAAGCAGCGCAAAGTGCGATATGTGCAGGGTCGCGCCGCGTTTGAGAATTCCACGACGGTTCGGGTCACGAAAGCTGACGGCTCAGCCGAAAATCTCAACTTCGATCGCATCATCATCGCAACCGGCTCACGGCCGGCGATCGTTCCCGCACTGCGGCTCGACACGCCGCGCATGATGGATTCCACGGGCGCGCTCAATCTTGAAGACATTCCCGGCACGCTGCT
>JASHRE010000777.1 GCA_030037515.1 Candidatus Sulfotelmatobacter sp. | reverse complement strand
CTTTACAGCTGGTATGGCATTGGGCAGTCGCTGCTCATGCTGCCCGCCGATTTGGTCGGGACGTGGATCTCGCATTGGCGCGTCTTTTCCGGCTACGAGGACGATCCGGCAGTGCGCAGCATCGTGGTCAGCTACAGCACAAGCATCCTGGTCAATGTGCTGACTGCTCTGATGGCGTTCCGTTTTCTCGGGCAGTTGCGGTTCGACGTGAAGGAGTCGGTTTTGGGCGTGCTCGCGCTCATGTTTTGCACCACGCACCTGCACTACACGCAGAGCATGCAGGAGAACAACTACATCATGCTGCTGACGCTGACGGGATTTTCGTTTCAGTGTGAATGGCTGACCAGCGGGAGCAGGCGCGCGCTCATAATCGGTTCGGCTGCGCTAGGGCTGAATTTGCTGACGCGGATGACGACGGCGTTGGACATCGCGGCGGTGGGATTCTTTCTTCTGCTTGTGCTGTGGTTGGAACGCGGCGAAACGCACGTTGCTTTGCGCGCCATTCCGGAGCGTGGGTGGGAGTATGTCAAAGTCGCTGCGCCGATTTATTTCGTATTTCTGTTGGGCGAACGCGCCTACAACTTCTACCGCTTTGGGTCGTGGACGGGAACGTATCTTCCCATTTTTGGGCGAGAGCAGCGGCTGCAGGATCCGACGCTTCCGGCGAATTTTCCGTGGAGCACGCCATTTTTCGAAGGATTCCTTGGGCCGCTGTTCAAGCCAGAGAAGTCGATCTTTTTATTTGATCCGCTGCTGATACTGGCGATCGTGCTGCTGGTGCTGCTGTGGCCGCGACTGGCGCGCGAGGTGCGCGCGTACGCCGTGGCGACAATGCTCATGCTCGTGGTGTACATCAGCTTCTATGCCCGTTACGCGTATTGGGCGGGGGATTTCTCGTGGGGCGACCGCTATGTTGCGACTCCGGTCGAGTTTGTCGCCCTGCTGGCCGTGCCGTTGCTACTGCGTTATCGCGAGACTTTGAGCAAATTTGTGTGGCGCGGCGGCTTGGCTCTGATCGCCGTGGGCTTGGTCATTCAGCTTGCCTCGCTCGCGTTCTGGCTGCCGCTGGAAATCTATCAGTCGGAGAATATGGGGCATCCCATGTTTATTATTGCGCTGCGCTTCAACAATATCGTGGCGTTTGCGCTGGGAAAGATGCGGGCGTGGGGATTGAATACCGAAGCGATGGGCCAGGATTCCTGGGACTACGTCCACATCACGACGTGGAATTTTCTGCCGTTTCTGTTGCGGCGGGTGGGAGCCGCGCCGAAGTGGGTGGTGGATGTGGCGTTTGTGGCGTGGAGTGCAGGGTTGGTGCTGTTGGCGGCAGCAGCGTGGAAGCTGGGGCAAAGCCTGACGCGGCTTCCCCGCGGCGAGTTTTTTCGTCCCTGAAGTTGAAATTCCCACCTGTCGCATAGAACGCGACAAGGGCGGAACGACCAACATGCGAGTTCGGCTGTCCCCACATAATTCTTGGCGATTCCAGCCAAAAAACCCCCGCCCGATCGGCTTCGGCGAGCAACAGTTGTTCCGACACTCGCATCGCTTGCGGGGCGGACGAGTGCGACCGCCCTACACGAGCTATTCGACGGTGACGGATTTGGCCAGGTTTCTGGGCTGGTCGACGTCGCAACCGCGACGCACGGCGATATGGTATGCGAGCAGCTGCAACGGAACGATCTCGAGGATCGGCGACAATTCTTCGGGCGCTGCGGGAATGTGCAGGACATGATCGGCAGCTTCGACGATTTCCTGATCGCCTTCCGTCGCCAGCGCGATGACGACTCCGGAGCGCGCCTTCACTTCTTTCAGATTTGAAATCGTCTTTTCATAGCGCAGCATGGAGCCCGGATTGTTTACGTCGCGCGTGGCGATGACAACGACCGGAAGATTCTCGTCGATGAGAGCGTTGGGACCGTGTTTCATTTCGCCGGCCGGATATCCTTCGGCGTGAATGTAAGAAATTTCTTTCAGCTTGAGGGCGCCTTCGAGCGCGATGGGATAGTGAATGCCGCGGCCGAGAAAAAGAAAATCGTGAACTTTCTGATAGTGCTTCGCCAGTTCGTCGCAAGATTCGTCGTGCGTGAGAATATTTTCGAGCTTGGCGGGAATGCGCGTCAGTTCGAGCATTTCGGAGCAGGCCTGTTGGGCGCTCATGACACCGCGAACCTGCGCGAGATACATGGCCAGAATGTATAAAGCGGTGAGCTGCGCGGTGAAGGCTTTCGTGGAGGCGACACCGATTTCGGGTCCCGCGTGGGTATAGATGGTGCCGGCGGCTTCGCGAGTGATCATGGATCCGACAACGTTGCAGATCGCCAGAGTTTTCGATCCTCGACTTTTTGCTTCACGTTGCGCGGCGATGGTGTCGGCGGTTTCTCCTGATTGCGAAATCACGACCGTGATGGTGTTGGGATCGACGATGGGATTGCGATAGCGCCACTCGCTGGCGTAGTCGACTTCGACCGGCATGCGGGCGAGAGTTTCGATCATGAACTTGCCGGCGAGGCCAGCGTGCCAACTGGTTCCGCAGGCGATGATGTTGATCTTGGTCGCGGTGCGGAATTCCCCTTCGGTGATCTGCATCTGATCGAGAAAAATGTGGCCGGTATCCTGCGAGACGCGGCCAAGGGTGGTGTCGCGGACGGCGCGCGGCTGCTCATAAATTTCTTTGAGCATGAAGTGCTTGAAGCCGCCCTTTTCCGCCATGATGGGGTCCCAGGTGACATGCTGCACCTGGCGCATGATGGGCCGGCCGTTGAAGTCGGAAAGTTGCACGCCTTCGGGAGTAACGACGGCGAGGTCGCCGTCGGCGAGAAAGAAAATGTCGCGTGTGTGATAAAGGATCGCAGGCACGTCGGAGGCGACGAAATATTCGTCGTTGCCCAGGCCGATGACCGCAGGCGGGCCATTGCGGGCGGCGACGATTTTATTGGGATCGTCAGCGGAAATAACGGCAAGGGCGAAGACTCCGGTGAGTTGTCGGACGGTCTGGCGCACTGCGTCTTCGAGCGAGGGACGGCAGCCGTTGTGGGACTGCGAATGTTTTTCGACGAGATGGGCGATGATTTCGGTGTCGGTCTCGGTGGTGAACTTGTGCCCTTCGTCGATCAGTTTCTTTTTCAGGCTGAGATAGTTTTCGACGATGCCGTTATGGACGACGACGATTTTTCCCGTGCAGTCCCGATGCGGATGCGCGTTTTCTTCAGTGGGACGTCCATGCGTGGCCCAGCGCGTGTGGCCGATTCCATAGCTGCCGTGCAACGGCTTTTCACGAATCACTTCTTCGAGATTGTGCAGCTTGCCTTCGGCGCGGCGAATTTGCAGGCCGTCGCCATCGCCGGCGACAGCGATGCCAGCTGAATCATAGCCGCGGTATTCCAGGCGCCGAAGCCCATCGAGGATGATGGGCACGACACTTTTCTTTCCGACATAACCCACGATGCCACACATGAGAAAACCTCTAGAACCCGGGGGACGTTATCCTGCGGAACGTTATTCCGCGAGCGAGAAGCGAAACTCTTCAATGACGGGGTTGGTCAAAACTTCGCGGGCGATGCGTTCCACTTCGGCCCGAGCGTCGTCGCGCGAAAGTCCGCCATCGAGGGTGAGTTCGAAAAACTTGCCCTGACGCACGCTTTCGAGGCCCTTGTACCCCATTTTTTTGAGGGCGCCCTGAATGGTTTTGCCTTGGGGGTCGAGGACGCTCTTTTTCAGCGAGACGTACACATAGGCCGTCATACGGGGTCATTATACGGCAGGGGCGGGGGCGGGGGGCCAGGGATCGGGATCAGAAAAGAATCATTTGATGACTCGAGCATGTGCAGGCGTTCGTCCAATTCGGCGAAGGTCGTTTCCAGAAGTTTTCGGTGCCGAGGGTTGCTGCCGGATTCGAACCGCCGCAGTATACTTGTGGAGCCAGCCGCCGATTTTTCCTTTTCACGAACCCGCTCTACCTGCTCGCGAGTCATCTTTGTCCTTGGCGAACTCGACTTCTCGGCCGACTCCGATTGTTTTGCCTGCGCCTGGGGGAGCTCACTACATAGTCTTCCCCTCGGAGGGTGGCGTCCCCCTTGCTCCCCTCCGGATTTTGCTGTGTGGACCGTTGAGCCGGAAAGATTCATGTATAACGGCACGCTCATCGCTGATCTGCTGGAAGCCGCGAGAGGTGTCGAAAAGGCCGCCGCTGAGGCGTCGTGCAGTCCGAAACCAGAGAAGAACAGGACCTGGTAAGCGCGGGACCATTTTCTGAGCTTGCTTCTCCCCGAACTGGCTCTTTCCGATCTTTGCCTTTCCGATTTCGCTCGAAAAGAAAAATGGCTCTGAACGAGAATCTGTAAGAACATGCATATTACGAGGCTTTCTGAGAGGCGCACATTTTGCGGGGACGGCCGGAAAACGTCAAAAAGTCGCCACTTCCTTCAGTAATGAGGGGCCTCGCTGCGGAAATGACGCTCCGGGGCAGGTTGGTCGTACTCTGGTGACGGATTCATCCGCGGCGCCCCGGAGCTTGGAAACCTGCACAGAACGCGAGTTTCCACATTTCCACAGCGACGACTACTGCGATGGGGCATTTTGACGAAGCTTCAAAAGCAGCGAAAACCGATACGTTTTACGGATTCCTGCACAGAACCAGAAAAATTAGAGGCCGAATAGCTCGCGCAGGCGTTTGGTTTGGGCGCGGCTGACCGGGATCTCGCTCTGCTTCTTGTCGTCCATGCGCAGCTGGTAGGAGCTCTTGAACCAGGGCACGACTTCGCGAATGCGGTTGATGTTGACAAGATAGGAACGGTGCGCCCGCCAGAAAATATTGGGATCGAGACTGTCGAGCAGTTCTTCGAGCGTGCGGCAGTTTGATTGACCTTCGATGCCCGCAGGGCCGCCCGTCACGACAGTGATCACACCGTCTTCGATCCAGGCATAGCAGATGTCTTTCTGATCGACCAGGAACATGCGTCCAACGGTCTTCAGCAGGACTTTGGTGGAGGGATGCTTTTGCGATTCGAGCATGCGCACAAGCGCGTCAATCTTCTCGCCTGGGAGCGCTTCAGAATCGTGCTTGGCGCGAGCTTTCTGGATGGACTGGGCGACGCGCTTCTTGTCGAATGGTTTCAGCAGGTAATCGACAGCGTTTACCTCGAAGGCTTTGACGGCATACTGATCGAAGGCCGTGGCGAATACGATTTTGGGGAGACGAACTTTTTTGTCGAGCAACTTCTTGATTACGCCGAACCCGTCGAGCCCGGGCATTTGCACATCAAGGAAGACGAGATCGGGACTGTGCTCCTTGATCAGATTGACGGCTTCCAGCCCGTTTTTGCCCTGGGCCACGACATTGATCTCGCCATCGTCCTTCAAAAGATAAGCGAGTTCGTCGCGTGCCAACTGCTCGTCATCGACGATAACTGCGGATAAAGACATGGCGACTCCTAAGAACCGATTCTTTGCCGCAAAGCAAAAGTATAGCGGCGGGATTTAGATGGACGCAATCGAGATGTGCCCGGGATGGTGCTGTGGCCTGATAAAGGAAGCGATCCAGACGTGCGGCTTTGTGGCGCAGGGAGCGCCACGTTCACGTGGATCGCCCAGATCCTCCGCCATTCGGATCGGGGCCGGCTCTTCGCTACGCGAAAAAGGCTTGCTCAGGATGGCAAACGCCATGCGGGAGTGCTTTTCCGGGTTGGTCCGTGTTGGTGCGCTCTCCAATTGACAGCATTCCGACCGGGTCGTAAGATGGCGGGCCGTCATGGCGCGCCGGGTCAACCGGGGACGGGCGCAAAGCTGACTCTATGCCGACGGTAGACGAGTTCTGGGCGGTGGCCGCTCAGGTTGCCAGCGAGCGCGGAGGCCTCGTGGTGGGGGTTACGGGCGAGGAACAGCCCGAACTCGGCTCAACGCTGGATAACGTATTGGGCTTCCAATCCCGAGTACCCGTCACCGTGATCGACCGCGCGGAATGGGACGATTGGACGCAGCAGGCGGAAGCTTTTTATCGTCTGCGCCCGGGCTGGGGTCGTGGACATCCCGGAGATCCCGGCGCGCGATACTACCGGATAAAATTTGATGAACAGTCAGCGATGCGTGGGAATCCGGCGCTGAGTGCCGCGTTGAGTTCCGGTTTGTCATCCTCCACCTCGGGCCTCTCGGCGCGTTCGTTTGACGGATGCACGGAAGTCCGCAGCGGGTTGCGAGGCGCAACGTTCGCGCCGCGGGCGGCCGCCCGGCTCATTGACTTGATTCTTCAATACGCTTTGGGATATGCGGCCGGCCGATTGTTCCTTTTCATGATCTTTTTTTCCTCTGGTGGCCATCCTCCGCTATGGGTTCTGCTGCGGCTGTCGCGAGGGCGCGCGTTTGTATATCTAGGCTCATTTCTCGCCCTCTTCTTCTATCAGGTGATCTCGACGACGATATGCGGAAGCTCGTTGGGCAAGCGTGTTTGTTCTCTCCAAGTCTTGCAAGACGATGGCTCCCGCTGCCGTCTGCGGTCCGCTCTGATCCGCGAATCAGGCTATTACGCGGATGCCCTCTTCTTTGGACTTATCGGGTACTCAGCCATGCGCGGCACCGAGGCGCAGCAACGGCACGGCGATGAATGGGCGGGCACCATCGTTTGCCGAATGAGCGACGTTCCGGTGCCGAGCCGCCAGACGGGCATGCAGTTCGCGCTCGGACAGACAATCGGCATCGCGGCCTGTCTCGCATGTATGCTGCTGGGCTTGTTGCTCCAGATGCTGTAGCGAGCCCCCGACGGTTTTCGTTCCGACTTATTCAACGAGGGATTGCGGCTGTGGGTTGTGGCTTTCACAGCACATTTTCGAGTGCCAGGGCCATGCCCATGCCGCCGCTCACGCACAAAGTCGCGACGCCGCGCTTCGTATTGCGCTTAACCATTTCGTGCAGCAATGTAACGGTGATGCGCGTGCCCGTGCATCCGATGGGATGACCGAGCGCAATCGCGCCGCCGTTGACGTTGAGCTTGTCGCGGTTGAAGTTCAGCACGCGATCGCAGGCCAGGACCTGCGCGGCGAAGGCTTCATTCAACTCGATCAGACCGAAGTCGTGCAGCCGCAGGTTGTGCTTGTCTTCGAGTTTTTGCAGCGCGGGAACGGGACCGATGCCCATGGTTCGCGGATCGACGCCGGCGGAGGCCAAGGCTGCGATTCGGGCCAGCGGCTTCAGGTTGTTCTGCCTAACGAAATGTTCGCTGGCGACAACTACGGCGGCCGCGCCATCGGTGATGCCGGAAGAATTTCCCGCCGTAATGGTTCCGGTTTTCGAGAATACCGGCGGAAGCTTTGCGAACTTGTCGAGGCTTGCCCCCGGGAAGGGATGCTCATCGCGGGTAAAGGCGGTGGTGTCTTTTTTCCCTTCGATCACGACGGGCACGATTTCGTCGTTGAAGCGACCGGCCGTGATCGCACGTGCGGCGCGGGTTTGGGAAGCGAGAGCAAATTCATCCTGCTCGTCGCGGGAGATTTTGTATTCGCCGGCGAGAATTTCGGCGGTTTGTCCCATGACCATCTGCGCAAGGGGACAAAAAAATCCGTCGCGGTACATTCCGTCGACCAGTTCCTGACTGCCCATCCGATATCCCCAGCGGGCCTGGTCGAGCAAATAAGGAACACGGGACATCGATTCAGCGCCGCCGGCGAGAATGCAACTTGCGTCGCCCAGGGCGACCGACTGATGGGCGAGCGCGATTGCTTTCATGCCTGAGGCGCAGGCTTTGTTGACGGTGAAAGCGGGAACTTCGTGCGGGACGCCGCTACGGATGGAGATCTGGCGGGCCGGATTCGGGCCGCCGCCGGCCTGACGAGCGTTTCCGAAGATCGTTTCCTCGATCTGATCGGGACCGATGCCGGCGCGGTCGATGGCAGCTTTCGCCGCCACCACACCGATGTCGGCCGCGGTCAGAGGGGCGAGCGTGCCACCAAATTTTCCAATCGGCGTTCGTACGGCTGAGAGAATGAAGACCGCCTGCACAGGCCACCTCCCCTTCGAGTCTAGCAGGGGAAGCCGACTTCTTTCTTTAAGCCAAGGAACGCCAGAGGTCTTGCTAGGCACGATTGGGTCAGTCTCAAACGGAAGCGATCCAGACGCGCGATACAGCGTCGCAGGAATCGGCGACGCATCCCCCACCTCATCGCGCCAAAGGCCGGCGCGCCGGGACCCCGGTTCGCGCGCTTCGCCCGGATCCCTTCGCCGTTCGTCTCGGGGAGGCTGTCTCTGCGCAAAATCGGCTTGCTCAGAATGACAAGCGCGGCTTTGACGGCCTCGCATCCTGCTACACTTTTCGGCATGAAAGCGCTCGTAATTACGCAATTGTCTGGTCCCGATGCATTACAGGTGCGCCAAGTTCCCGAGCCGATAGCGAAGACCGGGCAAACGATTGTGCGGGTGAATGCGGGAGGACTGAATTTCGCCGACGTGATGACCACCAAAGGAGGGTATCCGGGGACGCCCGGGCCGCCTCTGATTGCGGGACGCGAGTTTGCCGGCGTCGACGAGCGGGAGCGCCGCGTGATGGGTTATGCGCAATGGGGGGCCTTCGCGGAAAAAACGGCAGCAAATCTGTACGCAGTTTGGCCGATTGCTGACGCATGGAGCGACGAGCAGGCGGCTGCATTTCCGGTGAATTACTTCACGGCCTACCTGTTGTATTGGCAGGCGGGGATGACAGGATCATCGGGGCCAGCGGGAGGCGCCGCACCCCCAGGCGTACGGAGCCAAGCTCCGCGGCGCAGACCGCGCGTGCTGATTCACGCGGTTGCTGGAGGCGTGGGCACTGCGGCGGTGCAGATTGGACATCTGGTTGGCGTCGAGATGTATGGCACGTCGTCGTCGGACGAGAAATTGGACCGCGTGAGGCAGCTGGGCCTCGAACACGGGATCAATTACAAGCAACATGACTACGAAGAGGTGGTGAGAAATCTGACGCACGGCGAAGGCGTGGATGCGGTTTTCGAAATGCTTGGCGGCGAGCACACGGCGAAGAGCCTGCGCTGCGTTTGCGATTTTGGCCGCGTGATTCAGTACGGAACCGCTACCGGAAAACAACCCAAGCTCGATGTTCGCGCGCTGTACGCGAAGTCGGCGATCGTGCAGGGGCTGTGGCTTAGTTACCTTTCGCAGAAAGGCGAAGTGATGGAACCGGCGTGGAAGCAGCTTTCGACGTGGATTCGAGAAGGCAAGCTGATTCCACAGATTGGGCATGTCTTTCCGCTTGAGCGCGCCGTCGACGCTTATAAATTGATGGAACAGGGCGCAAATTATGGGAAGGTTGTGCTGAATATTTGAGCCCTTTCCCGGCAGTGGCGCTGGGCGAGCGGATCTCTCCCCCTTCGGGGCCCGGTTGCTGTTCGGCTCGTGTCCCCCTCGTTGTTGTGGCTTTTCTTTTGCCTTGTGTGGGCTTGGTCGTTTTTCTACCTGCCACCCACGGCTCGCGCTGCGGGCTGTTTTCTCGCGCCGCTTCACGGCTGAGAGCCGACCCTATGTTCTGCCGGCTTCGTATCTTTGTCGTCGGCTGCGGAGCTCCGCTCCGCCGGGCCGCCGAGGGCGGCTGTCCCCACATGCTTGGTTGGCGAACCAGGGCTCTGGCGGCGGTTCCCAGATGAGTGTTAAACGGATTAGTTCTCGAAGACCCATTGATCGCTCAACAGAAAATTTGCGAGCGAACACACGGCTACGGCGATGCCGTTCGCCATTAAGTAGTCCATGTGTGCGGAGCCGACCAGGGTTTTCATCACGGCTAGGTTGCCCAGGATCGAAACCGCCCCGTTGGCGAGATGAAAGCGCCAGAGGCGGCGAAAAAAGCCGGGGTGGAGTCGCAGCGGGCCCCATCCGCAGCTCCTTCGAAGCGAACGAGGGTTCTGCTCCCGCATTATTGTGCCCTCGCTCCGGTCGGCGCAGACTCGGTCGGCCCAGGTGAATCTTTCATGCCAGACGAAGTTGTGTAGCAGGGCTGCCTCGACTGCGATGGTCGTCGCCACCAGATATTCGAGATGCAACCCGGTCTTCAGCAAGAACAGCGCGGGAAACTGGACTCCGATGCCGATCGCTCCAACCAGATTGAATTTTCCCCAACGAGCAAGAGTCGAACTTGCGGCGGGCCGCGATGGAGATCGCGAGTTTTGACGGCCCGTGCGCATGGGATCGCCGCGCAAGCCGACCATCATGCGCCGATCCTCTCTTCGCTGTGGAGGCGAATGGTGTTTTTCAAGGTGAAAGCGACGAGCATGGCGGCCATTCCGACAATTCCGGTGAGTCCTCCGACGTCGAAGAGGCGAAACGCATGGCCGAGAATGTGCGCCATGGGTTTCCAAAACAGCGCGACGTTGCCGATGGCGAGAAGAATGCGCAATTCCGTGGGACCGAAACGCCAAAACGAAAGCCGAAATTCGCCGAGCGCATGAGTTGCGAGGTAGGACTGGATGGAGAGCATGAGAAAGCCGACAAGCAGGCCGATCGCTATCCAGGCATGCATGTAACCAGACCCGGCGAGCCCGGCCATGAGCGCCAGGGCTCCGAAACTATCGACCATGTGATCGACGTAGAAACCGTAGCGTGGCCGCTGCCGTTGGCGCACGCGGGCGAGGGTGCCATCGAGGGAATCACCGAGCCAGTTCAGACCCAAGCAAAGGATGACGGCGACGAGGGCAAGGCGGTCGAGCCTGGCGAGAGCGTAGAAAGCTCCGGCGGCGAGTTGCGCCACCAGACCGAGCAAAGTCAGGTGATCGGAACTGATCCAGTCTGGCGTGTGCTCTGCCAGCCACAACAGGGCGTGCTTCTCGGGGCCGGCGAGCCAACTCTGCTGAATGCGTGCCTCAGTGCGCACCCGCACACAGCGCATTTCTAAGAGCAAACACGGGTTGACCTGCTCGCAGAAATCAGTCATTGCCTGATTGGGTTGCGCTGCCACGGTTGCCCTCCTGGGACAAATTGTTTTTGCCCGCTTGAACGACAATTTCCCGCTCGCGGAGGCGAACGACAATGCACATGTGGTCAAAACCAGATCAAACAAAGGTCAATCCGTAAATAATT
>JASHRE010000776.1 GCA_030037515.1 Candidatus Sulfotelmatobacter sp. | reverse complement strand
ACCGACGCTACGTTCTTCCGCATGTGACACAGATGGTAAAAGTTCTGCAAAAGACCGGCGCGCCGATCATTTATTTTGGGACCGACAGCGCCACCCTTCTGCCTGCCATGAAAGAGACTGGAGCCGAGGGGATCGGGCTTGACTGGCGCATTCCGCTCGATGAAGGATGGCAGCGGCTCGATCATGCCTGCGCCGTGCAGGGCAATCTCGACCCCGTGCTGCTGTTGGCTGAATGGAGGGAACTGAAATCCCGCGCGCAAGGAATTCTGCGCCGGGCCAGCGGACGCGCGGGGCACATCTTTAATCTTGGCCATGGAATTCTGCCGGAAACTCCGGTCGAAAACGTGAAGAACCTCGCGCGCTTCGTGCAGGAATACGGTGCCCAGGTCTAAGCATCCCGATCCAGGGTGAACAGGGTGGCGGGAAGAACTTAGCGGGACAGCGGCTTCAGCGTCGGGAAAGGCATCGCAAGATTCGGGGCTTTAGTCCCTGCGCAGGAGAGCAGCCGAAAAGTCCACATGACGCGCATCGCCATCATCGGAGGCGGAATCTCCGGTCTCGCCGCCGCTTTCGAACTCGAGCAAATCCGCCGCGGCGGACGGCACGTCGAATACGTTCTCTACGAAGCTTCTCCGCGCTTCGGCGGCGTGCTGCGCACCGAACACGTCGACGGATGCGTGGTCGAAGCCGGCCCCGATTCGTTCGTCAGCGAAAAGCCATGGGCCGCAGATTTCTGCCGTGCGCTGGGCATGGGTGATCAGCTCATCGGCTCCAACGACGCCGATCGCAAAACGTACATTCTCACGCGCGGCCGGCTGGTCGAAATGCCCGATGGCCTGATGTTCATGGTTCCGACCAAAATTCTGCCCACTGGATTTACTCCGCTTTTTTCGTGGAAAACCAAGCTGCGCATGATCGAGGAACTGTACCATCCGCCGCGCAGCGTCGATCATGATGAATCGGTGGCCGCTTTTGTGGAACGCCATTACGGCCCGGAAATGGTCGACCGGCTCGCAGATCCGCTGCTCTCCGGCGTCTACGGCGGGGAGGCCGCGAATCTCAGCGTGCGCGCGGTTCTGCCCCGTTTTGCGGAGATGGAGCGTACACACGGCAGCCTGGGCCGCGCCCTGCTGGCCGCGCGCAAGAAGATAAAATCTCCGAGCAAGCTTGCACCGCGGCTTTTCACATCGCTTAAAAACGGAATGCAATCTCTGGCAGAAACCGCGGTTGCACAGCTCCCGCCGGCCTGTCTTGTGACGGACGGTACGGTGCAGGCGATTCAACCGCAAGCCGGAGGGTGGACCGTCTCGGCAGGAATGCAGTCCGATCAATTCGATCGCGTCATCGTCGCTCTGCCGGCCTGGGCCGCTGCCGGAATTCTGGGAAACACATCCTCGGAGCTCGCCGCCGAACTCGCATCGATCCACTACAGTTCGTCGATCACCGTAGGAATCGGCTACGACCGCGAAGTTCGCGAATCCTTGCCCCCCGGTTTCGGATTCCTCGTTCCGCGCAGCGAGGGCAAGCACCTGCTGGCAGCCACATTCGTTCACAATAAGTTTCCGCACCGCGCTCCCGAAGATCGTGCGTTGCTGCGCTGCTTTTTCGCGGGATCAAATGCTGAAAATGTCTGGTCGTTCAGCGACGATCAGATCGTCGGCGTTGTGCGCGATGAGTTGCGGCAGATTCTTGGTCTCGAAGCTGATCCTCTGTTCGCGCGGGTCTACAAGTGGAAGTCGGCCATGGCGCAGTACGGCGTAGGACACCTCGAGCGCCTCGAACGCATCGAGCGCCTGCGTCAGCACTTGCCCGGTCTTGCCCTTGCCGGCAATGGATATCGCGGGATCGGCGTACCTGATTGCGTGCGCTCGGGACGCGAAGCAGCAAAGCAGTTGCTGACAGAGAGAAGTCTGGGTCAGTGATTCGATGCCCCTCCACAAACAAAAGTCGTGGGGCAGGATTGCGGCAGGCTTGGGTCCATGTCGAGCTTCGGGATTACGGAGAATCCTCGCAATATCGAAGGCTATTACGAGGTTCGCCTTCACGAGCTGCCGCCAATCTCGATTCAGCTTGAAGGGATTGCCAACGGCTGATCACACGCGGAGAGGAATCTGAGAAGGAGCTCAATAAAAGCGAGCGCAACCTGCAACCTAAGCCGCTGGAAGGGGAGTGCGTTTCCCGCCACCATGCCCAAGAATGATCCCTGTCGCCGGATACACATGTGCAAACGCAATCCACAGCAACGTGATTACGAGGAAGCACAACACACTGCCCTCTGGACCGACGGATCCTCCGGTCAGCCACTCCGGGCCATGCAGCGATGAATTCAGCAAGTGCCCCGGTGCCGGCAATCCGCTGTCGGGGACGGAATAGAAGAAGGACTCCCCCCAATCCCACGCGGCGTGAAACCCCACCGCGAACCACAAACTTCCTGTACGTCGCAGAGTCAAGCAAAAAAACACAGCGATGAACGCCGCCGCCAGCGCCCCCGGCCATTGTTCTCCCTCATTGCCGAGATGAACAAGACCGAATGACGTGGAAAGAATGATCGCGGCCGGCCAGAACCCGATCCCGCGCGCCAGCGTGAATTGTGTATAGCCGCGAAACAGGAATTCTTCGAACAGTCCGACCAGCAGAAACATGATGGACCAGTAGACCCCGAATTTCGCGATGCGCGCTCCATGCAGCACGATTCGGCCGAAGGTAAAGTCGTGTAATCCGTAGAGAGCGACGATCAGCGCCGAAATGCCGGCAAATCCCCAAACCGCGCCCACCCAGAAATTTTTCCCGAACGCTCGAAGCAGAGAAAGCCCGTACTCAGCCCACCTGCGTTTCTCAACTCTCGTCAGAATGATCGCGGGGATGACGGCGGCCACCAGTCCCGCAAACTCGAACAAAGCGTCGCTGGCTCGCGTGCTCATTGTCGGGGAAAGATGCACCGCCGCGGTCGCGCAGAAGTCCCCGAGCCTTTCGAGCAGAAAAAATGACGCCACATAGAAGGTGAGCCCCCAACCGGGACGCAATCCCAGAGGTCCGAAGAACAGAGTTCGGGCGTAAGAAGGTTGAGAAGCTGCGGCAAAATCCGGCGCCGGAGCAGGCAAAGGCGAGTGCGGTTCCGGTGCGCTTGCTAACCTCGCTTCGAGATCGTTCATGCGGCCCCTGTGCGCAAATCTCCCTGCCATGGTAAAACACTCGGCTCGGGTATATGCGCCCATATTTCACGCGCTACCACTTCGGACACTCGCAACCTCTTGCCGGACTTTTGCTGCTGGCGTTCCTCGCCCAATCCGCCTGGCTGGTGCACGCCCAGCTTCGCAGCACGGAGGGCCCCCGGGACGAAGAAGCGGTTCGCATCAGCGAAGGCTGGCGGCAGTGGCATGGACACGGTATCGCCGGTGCTCCGCTCCTCGAGCCGGAAACGGCAGACCCCATTGGGGAAGCCGATCGCTTTGACCGCGAGCACTCGCCCTTGCTTTATCTGGTGAGTTCGGCTCCGCTGTTGGCTTGGCCGCGCGATCTCGATCGCGAATCGTCAACTCAATGGCAATGGCTGCCGCGCTTGCCTTTTCTGGCCTTCGGCGTCTTTCTGGGCGCATCTTTGTGGTACGTGGCACGGCGTTTGTGCGGGAATACCGGCGGCTTGATCGCGCTGATTCTGTATTCCTTTTCGCCGTCGCTATTGCAGGCCAGCGCCGTCTGGCACACCGAACCGGAGATCCTCGCCGCGTGGGGCGCGTTCGGCACGATTTTTACATCGATCGCCGTAGCCCACACGCTCTACGCTCCCCGCGAAGTCGTGTTGTGGAACTGGCGCCGGATCGTGCTGCTCGGCGTTTCATTGGCCATCGCCATTGGGTCGCAATTCTCCATGATCGTGCTCGCTCCGATCGCACTGGCATTGATGTTCTATGTCGCGCCGGTGCGGCGCGAAGCGGCGTTGGTCATTTGGAGCGCGGCCTGTGGGGTCGCATCCGCGCTCTTGTTTGGCATGTATTTCTTCCATCCTCAGGCGTTCGGTGCGAGCCTGCGCCATGCTGAATTCTGGGGCGCCACCTGGCGCGGGTTCACGGTTCTTGGAGTCTACCAGCAGATCGCGCTGCAGACTGTCCGCGCTTGTCCCGCAATGACGCTGGCCTTGCCGGCCGCGCTCGCAACCTATGCCGCCTGGCCTCGAACACGCTATTTCGGAAACACCGCGCCATTGCTGATCGCAGTGCTGTTAGTCGCGCTCGCCATCTCGCATCCCGACCTTGCGGGCGCTGGATTTCTTATCGTCGCCATCCCGTTCCTCTTCATTTTTGTCGCCGGAATTGCCGCTGACCTTCTGGAAACTCCTTATCATCCTCTGGTGAGCGCTGTCATCCGCGGAATCCTGCTGGCTTACGTGGCCTGGAGTCTGGTGAGCCTCGCGCGAGTCCCCGCAGCCTAGCGACCCGCATTCGGACCGCGAAGCCGCTGCGACCTGTTACACTTCTGAAACTTCAACGAGGGCCTCAAACATGAAACGAATCGCACCCATCTTCGTCACCGCAATCTTTGTATTCTCCGGAGTGATGATCAGTTTGAAGGCGCAGCCGGCTCGGTCGCCTCAGGCGGCGAATGCGCCGCCATCGCAGGCTGGACCAAAGACCGCCGAACAAGTTTTCAAGAACATCCAGGTGCTCAAAGGAGTTCCTGCCGAGCAGTTCATCCCGACCATGCAGTTCATCACCGCATCGCTCGGTGTGGAATGCGATTTCTGCCACGTCCAGGGCGCCTTCGAGAAAGACGATAAAAAGCCCAAGCAGATTGCGCGCAAGATGATCGAAATGATGTATGCCATCAACGCCGACAATTTCGACCGCCATCGCCAGGTGACGTGCTATTCCTGCCATCGCATGAACGTCCGTCCGCTCGCCATTCCCGGAGTGATGGGGAATCAACCGGAAACCGTGGCCGCGGTCAACGGCCTCGCAGGTCCGTCCACGGGGGAACTCGAGGCGAAGCCGAGCGCAGGCCCAACCCCCGATCGGCTTCTGGAAAAATACCTTCAGGCAGATGGAGGCACGGCTGCCATCGACAAGATTTCGAGCCGCGTAATGAAGGGGACGATCGATTTAAGCGGAAAGTCATTTCCGATTGACATCTATTCAAAAGCACCGGACCAGCGCATTTCGTTCACGCACCTGCCGGAAGGTGAAAGCGTAACCGCCTTCAACGGCCATGAAGGCTGGCTGTCGATGACCAATCGTCCGCCGCGCGACATGCACGGCAGCGATTTAGAGGCCGCCGCTATCGATGCCGATCTGCACTTGGCTGCGCACTTGAAACAGATGTTCGCGAGCGCGGAAGTGCGCGGCACGGAAAAGATTGATGATCACACGGCTTACGTTTTCCTTGGCCAGCGCGAAAACAAGCCGCCGATGTTGCTCTATTTCGATCAGGAATCAGGATTGCTCCTGCGCATGGTGCGTTTTGCCGATACCGCCCTTGGACTTCTACCCACGCAGATCGACTACGCGGACTATAAGGAAAGCGACGGAGTGAAGGTTCCGTTGCGCTGGACGCTGTCGCGTCCCGAGGGCAGGTTCACGATTCAGATCAGCGAGATTGAGCAGAATGTGCCCGTCGATGAGAGCAAGTTCATCAGGCCTCCCTCTCCCGAACCCAAAGCCGGAAGCCCCGCTGCCCCTCACTGAGATCTATTTTCGCCGTGTCGCACGAATGTCGAAGGGCGGCCACTCCCAGCCTTCCCCGAGCCGGTCGAGGGAATCGCGTCTCCTGACCTCAAACGAAGCGCGGGTTTACCAGGGGCGATCGCTCTTCTTTGCTTTCACC
>JASHRE010000079.1 GCA_030037515.1 Candidatus Sulfotelmatobacter sp. | reverse complement strand
ACGCGCTGGTCTCAATCCCTGAGTCGACTCAGACAAGTTCCGGAGGGGCTGGTTCAACCGTAATTTCGATCCGCTGTTCACCCAAGTATGGATGGGTCGCGGTGAGCCTGACGGTCCCCGGTTCTTCTTTGGTTCGGATCCACACGGCTCCGGTTCCGCCCACCAGCCCAAATGGAGCATCCCCGATGATTTCCGCCGGCCCCTCCAGATCGAGTTTAACCGGATCGTTGGCAAAGGGACGGATGGCTCCGAACTCATCCGTAACTCTGATGACGACTCGCGTCGCATCGGCACCATCGGCGATGAGAGTCGTGTCATCGGGCAGCAGCATGAATTTGGCATCGATCCCTTTGCCGGAATAGTTCTTGGTGATGACCAACTTCCCTCCGATGTAGCCCTCCAAGCGCAAGTCGCCCCAGTGATGCCAAAGCTCGCGCAAGTCCATGGTGAAGGGAGCGCACCGTAAATGAGGGAACTGTTTTCGGTCCGGATCAGCTTCCGCCACCAGATCATTGGCGATGTACATCTTCAGGTGGTCACAATTGGAGCAAACAACCGCATGGGAGAAGCCGACCGACGCGTCTCCTCGCGCCCAGTGAAATGCCGGTTCCAAAACGATTTCCTCGGCGGGATCGCACTGCGACTTATAGAAGCCGGCGGCCGGCTTTGGTTCGCGGAAGATATCGGTTACGCCGTGATAGCAAATTCGGTCCCCTGATCCGAAATCGGCATGCGTGTTGTAGTCGAAGGCGCACCAACCGATGCCACCCGCGTATTGCGGATCGGATGCCAACTGATCGTGAACCCGGGCATGGCGAATTGTGTGTTCCGTCAATCTCTCCACCTGGTCGATTGTCTTGGTCGGAAAGGTATGGCCAACAAACTCTGTGTTCAAGTATTTGGGATGATTGGGCGGCTTGAGCGGGAATCCAAAATCATTCATCGTGAACACGTCTTCCAGAAACTCGGATTGCTGGAAGTAGCGGATTCCTCCGGTCTGACGCGTTGGGTCTAAGTTGTGCGCCAGAGCGTTGGTCCGGGTATAGAAATCGTGATCGTCCTTTGATTCGTTGATACGCACGCCCCACAGAATGATCGAAGGATGATTCCAGTCCCGGCGGATCATCCGGCCGACATTGTCAATCGCCAAGGTTTTCCATGCCTCGTCCCCAATGTGCTGCCAGCCTGGAATTTCCTCGAGCACGAGCAAACCAAGTTCGTCGCAGGCGTCGAGGAAATGGGGTGACTGGGGATAGTGGGACGTGCGCACGATGTTACACTTGAGTTGATTGCGGAGAATTTGAGCATCGCGGCGCTGCACGCGTCCCGGCATCGCCTGACCGACAAAAGGAAAAGTCTGATGCCGGTCCAGACCCCGCAACTTGACAATTTTGCCGTTCAGCTCGAAGCCCTGATCGGTGAATTGCGCTTGGCGAAAACCAATCCGGCGGGTAACGCTATCGATTTGCTGGTTTCCGTTCGAGAGGGCCACTTCGAGGGTGTAGAGCTTGGGACGCTGGAGATCCCAGAGTTCGATTGCGCCGAGATTGGCGAGCGAAATGGTTAGGACATGCTGGCCCGGCGAGCCAGACCGAGGAAGGCTTTCCGCACTGCGTTCAACGACCCGATCGCCATCGCGCAAGACGGCCTGCACGTGCAAGTGATCGGGTTGGGCACCCAGCTGTTGAATGTGACAATCGACATCGAGAGTTGGGTGTCCGCCGAGAACGTCTTTGGCTTTTGCAAAAACGTTGTCGATGAACGTCCCGGGCACAATGCGGAGCCACACCTCGCGATAAATGCCGCCGAAGGTCAAATAGTCGATCTCGTAACCGAAGGGAGGAATGTCGGAACGCTCGGTCGAATCGAGGTTCACAGAAAGCACGTTATCGCCGCTGAAATCCAGATAAGGGGTGAGCTCGAAGGAAAATGGCGTGTAGCCGCCTTTGTACTCTCCGAGACCGGCGCCGTTGATCCAGACGGTCGAGGCGGTCATGGCGCCTTCAAAGTCCACGAAAGCGTACTGCCCGCGCGCGCCCTCGGGGACCTTGAAATGACGGCGGTAATTGGAGACAAATTGGTAACTCTTTTCATCGAAGCTATGCCAAGCCTGTCGTAGGTTCGTGTGAGGAATGACGACTTTCCGGTATCCGGAGTCGTCGAAATTCTTTGCTTCGGATCCGGGCGCGACGCTGGGGCTGAAAAGCCAGTTGCGATTCATCGAAAGCACTCGCCGACCGGGAGCGACTGCGCTTTCCGACAAGCTGAACACGACTGGCGGAGCCAGGGTCGCTCCCGCGAGCAACGTCCCGGTGGCCTTAACAAAATTCCGACGATCCATAAAATGTTCCTTGGATGGACTTGCGACCTGCATTATCCTCGCTGGCGGGGTTTGATGTAAACGATTACATGCAGGCGCCTTTCGGATACAATAAGCAGTTTTTCACCTGACTTGCGGATAGACCAGGCAGGGCAATGAACATACGAGAGGTCGCAAAACGAGCGAGGGTTTCGACCGCGACCGTCTCCCGCACGATGAACGGGTCCGATAAGGTCAAGCCTGCAACCGCTGCGCGCGTGCGCAAGGCGATCGAAGAGCTGAATTTCCTGCCCAACTCCCATGCCCGCACGCTGGTCTCGGGCAAGAGCCACATCTTGGGACTTATTATTTCCGACATCACCAACCCATTTTTTCCGGATCTCGTCAAGAGCTTCGAGGATGAAGCCGTGCAGCGCGGGAAAGAGGTCATCATCGGCAACACTGATTACAACCCCAAACGCATGGCGGGATGCATTCGCCGAATGGTGGAGCGCAAAGTTGACGGGGTGGCGATTATGACCTCGGAGAGCGATCCGGCCTTGGTGGCAGAACTCACACGCAGAAATATCCCGACCGTCTTTATGGATACGGGAAAACCCGGACCACATTGCGCCAATATTCGCGTCGATTACGGGCAGGGAATTCAGGAAGCCTTACAACATCTGATCGCGCTGAACCACCGCCGCATCGCTTTCATTACCGGCCCCATGAATCTGGCCTCAGCGCAAACCCGCTGCTCGGTTTTCGTATCCACCCTGAAGGCGCGGGGCATTTTTGATGAGGCGCTGATTGAGAAGGGCAATCATCGAATCGAGGGCGGGGCAATCGCGATGAGGAACTTCTTGAAGTTGCCTCGCCGACCGACGGCGGTGATCGCGTCGAATGACCTGACGGCCATCGGCGCCTTGGGTGTCATTCATGAGATGGGCATGAGCGTGCCGGAAGATATTTCGCTGATAGGATTTGACGATATCGCATTCGCCCACCTGACCAATCCACCTCTGACCACAATACTTCTATCGCGCCGACAACTCGCCACCATGGCGCTGGCTGCGCTCGATGCCCTGATCCAGGGCAATAGGCAGTCCCTCACCGACCTGACCATTCCCACGCACCTGGTGATGCGAAGTTCCACCCGTGCGATCTGAAACCTCAGGCAGGCTCTGCCATTGGCGTGCCCGCGGATTTGCACTATATTGAGGATCGCTCCCGATTGTGGGCCTGCCGCGGATGGCGAACGGACATGGGAAACATCGTCGGAGCGGCGGGACCGGGGGCGAGGTTCGATGAGTCAGACAAGCAGGCACCATGAAGGCAGGGACGAGCGACCGCGTATTCTCCGCGCTTGAAAAATTCCGCATGGAACTGCCCTCGTGGGGCTTTGCCAATACCGGCACGCGCTTTGGCAAATTCATTCAACCGGCCGCGGCCACCACGACCGAAGAAAAATTCAGCGATGCTGGTCAGGTGCACAAGTTGACTGGCGTGTGTCCAACGATTGCATTGCACGTGCAGTGGGACTGCCCCGAAGGGATCGATTCCTGTGGTGATTTGCAGAGGTTTGCGGATTGTTATGGCGTCGCACCGGGCTCGATCAATCCCAACCTCTTCCAGGATCAACACTACAAGCACGGTTCGTTTGGGAATCCGACTCCCGCCATTCGCGAACGCGCTCTGCGCCATACCCGGGACAGCATCGAGATTGCGCGTCGTCTGCACAGCAGAGATGTTTCTCTGTGGTTCGCGGACGGGTCCAACTATCCCGGGACAGCCAACATTCGAGAGCGCAAACGTCGGTTCGAAGAGGCGCTGAAGCAGGCGCACGATGCCTTGTCCTCGGAACAGAGACTGCTCATTGAATACAAGCCGTTTGAGCCCGCTTTTTACCACACCGATATTGCGGATTGGGGCATGGCCCTGCTTTTGGCCCGCAGCGCCGGACCTCGCGCCCGGGTTTTGGTTGACACCGGCCATCACTACGCCGGGCAAAACATCGAACAGATTGTTGCCTGGCTGTTGGCCGAGAATATGTTGGGAGGCTTTCACTTCAACGATCGTCGTTACGCAGATGATGACCTCACGATGGGTTCGATCGATCCCTACCAGGCCTTTCGAATCTTCCACGAAATTCGGTTCTGCGAGTGGGAAACCGGTCAGCCGCCCGACATCGCCTACATGGTCGATCAAAGCCACAATCTCAAAGGCAAGATCGAGGCCATGATTCAAACCGTCACCATGGCGCAGCAGCTTTTCGCAAAAGCAGCGTTGGTCGATTTAGAAAGACTGGTCGAGGCTCAGCGAGAATCTGATCTGGTGGGGGCTGAATCGCTGCTGCAAGACGCCTTTGCCACCGATGTTCGCCCTGCCCTTCAAGACTGGCGCCGCGGCAAAGGTTTGCCCAGCGATCCCATGCAAGCCTTCCAGCAAAGCGGCTATCTGGAGCGCATCAGGAAAGAACGAGCCGAGAAGAACGCCCGCAACGTGTCTTCCTATGCCTGACCCGTCTCACTCCAAATCATATCTGGCGTTCGATCTGGGGGCGGAAAGCGGACGTGTGGTTTTGGCGCGTCTGGAGGCAGGCGTTCTCAAAACGCAGGAGATCCATCGCTTTCCGAATGAGCCTGTACGGCATGGCGAGTCGCTGCACTGGGACGTCCGTCGTCTCTGGTCGGAAATGCAAAAGGGTTTGCAATGCGCGGCCGGATCGGCTCTGGCGGGCATCGGTGTGGACGCGTGGGGAGTCGATTACGCGCTCATCGGGGAACGCGGTGAGCTCCTCGAAAATCCCTATCATTATCGCGACCGCCGCACCGAGGGTGTGATGGAACAAGTGTTTCGGAGAGTTCCGAAAGAAGAGATTTACGCTGCCACCGGCATTCAATTCATGCCGATCAACACCGTCTACCAGCTTTTCGCGGCAGGGCGCAACACCCCCTCCGTGCTGGCCGCCGCAAGACATCTGGTGACAATTCCTGATCTTTTCCATTATTGGCTCACCGGGAATGCCGTGTGCGAATTCACCAACGCCACCACCACCCAACTGGTTGACCCGTTCCGCCGCACGTGGGCGGCGGATCTGATGAAAAAGTTGGGCCTCCGTTCAGATTTGCCGGCTCCGATGGTTGAGCCCGGCACGATAATCGGAAACGTGCGGCCCAGCGTCGCCCGGAATTCGCCATTGACCAGAACCCCCGTGATCGTTCCCGCCAGCCACGACACCGGTTCTGCGGTGGCTGCTATTACGGCTCGTGACGGCACCGCATTCTTGAGTTCTGGAACGTGGTCGCTCGTCGGCACCGAGCTCGACGCCCCGATTGTTAACGCTCAGGCCCTCAAGCTGAATTTCACGAACGAAGGCGGTGTGAATGGGACAACCCGCCTTTTGAAAAACGTGATGGGGCTCTGGATCCTGCAAAAGTGTCGCAGCAAATGGAGCGAACAGGGCACGAGCGCCGAGTATAGCGAACTCGTCGAGCTGGCCAAAAGCGGGCACGCATTCGCGCAGCTGATCGATCCGGATGACGAATCTTTCCTGCGTGCGGTTGATATGCCCGGGGCCATCGACGACTTCTGTCGCAAGACGCATCAACCCGCACCCGCCAGTCCCGGTGCCTATGCACGGTGTGTGCTCGAAAGCCTGGCGTTGAAATACCGTCTGGTGCTGCGCGGCCTCGAGCAGTTGTGCGGAAGACCCATTCGGCAGATTCGCGTGATCGGCGGCGGTTCGCGCAACGGACTGCTCAATCAATTCACGGCCGACGCGACCGGGCGGCGCGTGATCGCTGGCCCGGCTGAAGCCACTGCGCTGGGAAACGTCGCCATTCAAATCCTCGCGACCGGAGAAGCGTCCTCTTTGCAGGAAGTACGGGCTATCGTCGAGCGCTCGTTCCCGACTGAGGTCTTCAATCCGAGGGAGACCGACAAATGGGACCGTCAAAGCGAACGCTTTGAACAATATTGCGAGATGATTTATGCCTGAAATCAAACAAACAACATATTTGAAAGACTTGTGGGATGAAAGCAAAGCCCGAGAACTTGCCGGCGACCCGCTGGCGCTGCTGCGATATCGCTCAAATCTGCTGGGCGCCGATCTTCGCATCACCAATTTCGGCGGGGGGAATACGAGCTCGAAAATTCACCTTCCCGATCCTTTCACGGGGAAGTCGGTGCGCGTCCTGGCGGTAAAAGGCAGTGGCGGCGATCTCGGTTCGATCACCGAATCGGGATTCGCACTGCTTTATATGGATCGGCTCGAGTCCCTCAAGGACCGGTATCGCGGAGAAAAATACGAGGACGAGATGGTCCGTTTCTACCCTCTGTCCGCCTTTGGCGAGAACCGTGTCGCAGCCTCGATCGACACGCCGTTGCACGCGTTGCTTCCGTTCTTGCACGTGGACCATCTGCATCCCGACTGGGCAATTGCCCTGGCCGCCAGTGGCAATGGCAAGCAAAAGTTGGAACAGTTCAATCGAGAATTCGACCGCCGGATGGTGTGGCTTCCGTGGCAGCGCCCGGGGTTTGAATTGGCGCTCATGATCGAACGTGCGGTCACGGAGAATCCCGCTGCCGAGGGACTCGTTCTCGGCGGGCATGGCTTGTTTACTTGGGGAATGACCGAGCGGCAATGCTATCTGAACAGCATCCATACGATCGACCAGATGGGCGAGTTCGTTTTGCGGCACCAGCAAAAAACGGGCCTTTGCTTCGGGGGAGTCGACCATGCCGCGTTTGAAAATCCGAAACGTGTCGCGGTTCAGATTCTTCCCTCGCTGCGGGGCGTGGTTTCTTCCAATCGTCGCGTCATCGCCCATTACGCAGACGATGAGGATGCCTTGGCCTTTGCCGGATCCAAGTGGGCCAAACAACTGAGCGCGCTCGGCACCAGCTGCCCAGATCACTTTCTGCGCACGCGGGTCTGTCCCTGGTTCATTGATTGGAATCCGGAAAAGGAGGACGCCCAGGTCCTGAAGCGCCGCATTCAAAACGAGATCGTTCACTACCGCGCGGCTTATGAGAAATACTATCAGGAATGGGCAACGCCGGATTCCCCCAAGCTTCGTGATTCGAATCCGTCGGTTGTGGTCGTGCCGGGACTCGGTTTGTTTGGCTTCGGCAAAAACAAGCAGGAAGCGCGCATCACGACCGAGTTCTTCATTAATGCGATCCACGTGATGGCGGGGGCCAATGCCTTAGAAGAAGGCGAGGCGCCGTTCCCGTTGCCGCAGGCTCGTACTCCCGAGCAATCCGGGCAATTCAGGGAATTTCACAACTACGTCGCTCTGCCCAGATCAGAGGCCTTCCGCATTGAATACTGGGCGCTCGAGGAAGCCAAACTCCAGCGCACGCCCGCGGAAGCCGAATTCAGCCGCAAGATCGCGCTGGTGATTGGCGGGGCCAGCGGCATCGGCCGTGAAGTTGCCCTCTTGCTGGGAAGAAAAGG
>JASHRE010000775.1 GCA_030037515.1 Candidatus Sulfotelmatobacter sp. | reverse complement strand
CGGCCATGCTGGTTCCACTCAGCGTGAAGTACGCGTTCGATGATGTGCTGCTGCCACCGTCAACGTAATAGCTATATGGAACCTGGTTGCCGGGGTACTCGGTGTAGAGAGTCGACCCTTGCGCTTCGAGCGAGACCAGCAGGTTGCCGGGCGCAACAATATCGGGCTTCACAACGGCATCCACCACCGTCGGGCCCTTCGAGCTATAGCTGGCAATGAGATCATCCGTTCGCTGGGGCGTTCCCATCGGCTTCATCGCGCCGACGGTGATCACATAAGGATCATTGCCGGGCGAAGTGACGGTCGCATATCCGTCCGTCGGCAGATAGCGACCATTGTTCCCCGCCGCGACCACGACGACGATTCCACTATTCCAAGCCGCTTCGACGGCCTGGCACAGCGGATCAAGTGTATAGCTCTCGTAGACCGCACGGCCCAGCGAAAGATTGATCACGCGAATATTGAAGAGCAGCTTCAGTGAGATCGCTTCATTGATGGCTGCAATCACGGTGCTATCGGTCCCCGCGCCGTTCTGATCCAGGACTCGCAGGTTCACCAGGTTTGCTCCCGGCGCGATTCCCTCGAACGTTCTCGAATATTGGGAACCAGTCGAATCGGCGCCGTCGCCTGCAATCAGGCCCGCGACGTGCGTACCGTGGCCGTATTGATCGGTCGCGCTGGCGTTGCCAGGAACAAAGCTTTGATTCCAGACTACCCGCGACAGTCCAAGGAGCCCCCCGTTCAAATCGGGGTGGCTGTCGACCCCGCTATCGATCAGGGCGATTCCGATGCCCGCACCGGTGTAGCCGGATTGCCAGGCCGCGAAGGCATTGATCGCGGGCGCTGCATTGCTCAGGGTCGGCGACAGCGGACGATCCAGGCTGATGTATTTCACGTTCGCCTGATTGGAGAGATTTAGAACGTTGGTCAGCGAAAGATCGGCGACAATAGCATTCACCAGCGGCAGCGAGTTCAGAATCGAACCTAAGGTCGACAGAAGCTGCAGATCGAGAACTCCCGGTGCGTTGTTGTACTGCACAATGACCTGAACCTGCGACGCGGTCGTCTGCTGCAGATCGGGAGACAGCTTGGACAGATTCGCCGTGCCCGCGTGGGCAAGCGATCCGCCGATGATCAGCAACAGTGCCAGAAGTCTCTTCATAATCCCCTCAAAAAGCCGTTCGCGTTCCTGTGGGGAGGGATTCGGGGCTAAGAGTGCAGTCTGGATTCCACACAGCCGCCCTCCAGTGTTGTGATTTCAATCACTTCGGAACCTGGTCCCAGCCCACAGTGAGACAGTTTGTCCCGCGCAGACGGGCAGCGGGACAGATTGGCGCGGCTGAAGGGTAATTCGCCAGTTTTGAGTCCCTGTTCCTGGAGGTCCCAGACATTTCGCAAGGCGTTGAACCGGCGGGAGAACACGATGGTAATCACCGGGGTCAGTTTTGCATCGGTGATTGGAGTCACCTTTCGGCAAAATCTAAGCCAGCATGTCCGCCCCACGACATCTCGGGACTCGTGTCTACATCGGCGCTATGCTTCTGGCCGCGCTGGGGTGTTGCATTCTGGCCTCCTTCCATTGGCAGTCCTCGGATCCGGTTAAGTTTTTCTGCTACCTGGCGGCAGCGATCGCCGCCGCCATGTTCAAGGTGACGCTTCCCGGCATCGAGGGGACCCTCTCGGTGTTTTTCATGCTTACGCTAGTCGGCATTCTAGAAATGAGTTTGCCCGAGACACTGCTGATTGGTCTGGTGGGCACTCTGGCGCAGTTCTATTGGAAACCGACCCGCCAACTTAAGCTCGTCCAGCTGATTTTCAACCTTTCGCAAGTCACGGTTTCGAGCGCCGCAGCGTACGGCGTGTACAAATTCGTTTCCTCTTACGTCCCGCACGGCCCCGGCCCGCTCGCCCTTCTGATCGCCGCGATCTCATATTTCGTCTGTAACACCACCGCGATGTCGACCATCATCGGCCTGACCGAAGACAAACCGATCCAGAGAGTCTGGCGTGAAAGCTATATCTGGTCATTTCCCTATTACATGGTGGGTGCGGCGATCGCGGGAATTGTCAGTTTTCTAAACGCGCACGTCGGATGGCAAGCTGCCTTGGTGGTTGTTCCGCCAATCTATCTGATGTATCGCTCGTATCGCCTCTACCTCGGTAAGCTGGAAGCGGAGAAGTTGCATGCCGAAAAAGTTTCCAAGCTTCACCTAAGAACCATCGAAGCGCTGGCTCTCGCGATTGAAGCCAAAGATCAAACAACGGGCGATCACCTGCAGCGCGTGCGTGTCTATGCCATGGAACTGGCACGCGAACTGGGCCTGGGTGAAGATGAGACCGAAGCTCTGCGCGCCGCCTCGGTGTTGCACGATATCGGCAAACTCGCGGTGCCTGAGCACATCATTGCCAAACCGGGCCAGCTCACTCCCGAAGAATTCGACAAAATGAAGATTCACCCCATCGTGGGAGCGGAAATTCTCGAGCAAGTGGACTTCCCATATCCTGTGGTGCCGATCGTGCGCGCCCATCATGAAAAATGGGACGGCAGCGGCTATCCCGCCGGCCTGAAGCGCGAAGAAATCCCGATCGGAGCGCGCATTCTCGCCGCTGTCGATTGTCTCGATGCGCTCGCCTCCGACCGCCAATACCGTCGTGCCTTGCCGCTGGATCAAGCGATGGCAAAAGTTGCGTCGGAATCCGGCACCAGCTTCGATCCCAAAGTCGTCGACATTCTCTCGCGACGCTATGTGGAGCTCGAGAAATTGGCTCGCGAACAGCCCGTGCAAGCTCCCCCGAAGCTCTCCACCGACATCAAAGTGGAACGCGGGGCCGCCCCCGATGCCGGATTCGCAGAGAGCGCACCACCCACTCGGGCAGCTGTCACCACAACCGATCACGACCAACTCATCGCAGCCGCGCAGCGCGAACTCGAAACGCTTCGCGAGATCGGACAAAAAATTGGCGGGTCGTCCTTCGCCGCAGAGGACATGTTCTCTCTTACGGCCGTTCGCATCCGCCACTTCATCCCTTACGATTCAATCGCGATCTACATGGTCAAAGAGAAGGCGCTGGCCCCGGAATTTGTTAGCGGCCAGGACTGCAGCCTTTTCTCCTCTTTAAGAATTCCTCTGGGTGAAGGACTGGCCGGATGGGTCGCGCAAAACTCCAAAGAGATTTTGAACGGGAATCCTTCAGTGGAGCCCGGCTACTTGAACGATCCGGCCAAAGACAGTTCCCTTCGCTCGGCATTGGCCTCGCCCCTCCATGCCGGACCATCCGTGGTCGGAGTTGTCGCACTCTATCGCACGAG
>JASHRE010000774.1 GCA_030037515.1 Candidatus Sulfotelmatobacter sp. | reverse complement strand
ATGGGAATGTTCGTGGCGCAACGGACATTGTTCCCCGTCAGCGCGATTGTAGAATGGCCGGGAGCGGCGCCGAAGAATCCTTGGGAGCAGGCCTTTCTCTGGATCCGCGAGAACACGCCAGAGACTGCCATCTTCGCTCTCGATCCCGAGTATATGCACATTCCAGGCGAGGAAGAGATTGGATTTCGCTGTCTGGCGCAAAGAAGCCGAATGGCAGACGACGTGAAAGACAACGGAGTCGTGAGCATGTTTCCACCGTTGGCGGAAGAATGGTGGACACAAGTGCAGGCGCAGCGTCCATGGGGGAAGCTGACATTGGAGAACCTGGAGCAACTTAAAGCCAGATACGGAGTTTATTGGATTGTGGCGCAGCCACCGGGAGTGGCGGGGCTCGAGTGCCCTTATCAGAATGCAGTGGCTCGGGTCTGCCGGCTTCCCTGACTCGGATAGAAGGCCACGCAGGGAGCGAAGTCGGCGTCTAAATGTCTAAGTAAAGAAGTATCGGATACAATCTAGAAAACAACAGGAGAAAGCCAGCCCCCATGCTGCCAGCTCGAGTGCTTCAAGATGCGGCAGGGCTGTTTCCGTATGAGCGCTGGCAGTGGGCTCTGCCCGGGCTGGCCGAACAATATAGCCGCAACCAACCTTGTCCGCACATTCTGCTGACGGACTTTTTGATACTGAGATCGCGCTCGAGATAGCGCGAGAATTTCCCCTTCCGGTGCCCCGCGCCTGGACGCAATACAAGCACGCCAACGAGAACAAGCTGGGAATGACCAAGCGAGAATTGTTTCCTCCGGGATTGCGCGCGGTCACGGACGAACTTAACTCGCCCGAGTTCGTGGAGTGGATTTCGCAGCTTACCGGAATTCCCGATCTTCTTCCCGATCCCATGCTGGACGGGGGAGGACTGCACCAGTCGGGGCGCGGCGGATATTTGAACGTGCACACCGATTTCTCCAAGCATCACTTTCATGCCAACTGGCACCGGCGGGTGAATTTGATTTTGTATCTCAATTCCGAGTGGGATGAGAGTTGGGGCGGATCGCTGGAACTATGGGAGAAATCGCGGGAAGGGAAGATGACGAGGTGTGTGGCGAAGTATCCGCCGCTGCTGAATCACGCGATTATTTTTACGACGACCGAGACTTCGCTGCACGGATTTCCCGATCCGCTGACGTGTCCGGCGGGCCAGTTGCGGAAAAGTCTGGCTCTCTACTACTACACCGCGGAAACGAACTCGCACTTTGCGTCCCATTCGACCGAGTATTTCGCGCGACCGCAGGATGGATGGACGAAGTCGGCGATGATCTGGCTTGACAAGAAGGCCGTTGATTTGTACTCGCGGGCGAAAGCGCGATTCGGATTCTCGGATGAATTTGCCAGCCGAGTGCTGGGATGGTGGTCAGGGAGAAAGTAGTCTTGCTGCGCGGCTTTGTTTGGCGATCTCAAACGCCCGAGTTCGCCGAGGATCTGGGCAGAGCTCGCTGAGGGGGGCAGGATTTTCTCAGCGTCCTCTGTGGATTTTCTCGGCGCGCTTTGTTGGGACGCTCCTCGGATGACAGCCGAGAGGCCGGCCGTTCCAGCATTGGCCGTCTACGCGCTCTCGGTGTGTGGGACGTAGTAGTTGGTTTCTAATTCGGCTTGCAGCTTGCGACCGCCCGGGCTGAATCGTGGCAAATGCACCAGACCCATCTGTTGCAACGCAAATTGCAAGGTCGTCGCAACCACCTCGAATCCGTATTTCACGCTGTGGCGGAAGTTGATCGACGAAGCTTCTTCAAAATATTTTGTGGGGCAGGAGACTTCACCGATGCGGAATCCGAAGTGAACGCATTGCGCGAGCATCTGATTGTCAAAGACGAAGTCGTCGGAGTTCTCGAGCAGCGGCAGTTCGGTGAGAACTTTGCGGCTGAAGGCGCGATATCCGGTGTGATATTCAGAAAGCTTGACGCGCAGAAATAAATTTTCAAACGCGGTCAGCAGACGGTTCGAGACGTACTTGTAAACTGGCATGCCGCTGCGCAAAGCGCGTCCGCCAATGATGCGCGAGCCAAGCACAACGTCGTAGACGTCGTAGGCAACCATGCTCGCCATCGCGGTGATGAGAAGAGGCGTGTATTGATAGTCGGGATGCAGCATGATGACGACATCGGCGCCCGCGGCGAGGGCCTCGCGATAGCAGGTTTGCTGATTGCGTCCGTAGCCGTAATTTTTGTCGTGTTCGAAAACCAATAAACCAAGGTTTCGCGCCAGCTGAGCGGTGTGATCGCGGCTGTGATCGTCGACCAGGATGCGGATGTCGACCAGGTCGGGCAATTCGCCGACCGTGGCTTCGAGCGTCCGTTCCGCGTTGTAGGCGGGCATGACGACGGCAATGCGTTTGTGGTTAATCATTCGCGATTCTACGATCAGTTTAAACGAAACGTACTCCCGACCAGGTGAAACACACAACAAAATTCCCGGTGCGGGGACCCCTTTTCCCTCCCGGGCGCTAGCGCATGTTGTCCAAAATCGAGCCGACAATGCCGCCGACCACGCCGCCTTCGACGGCCGGCTTGGACTGTTCGCGCGGCAGGTAGCGCTCGAGCGCGTGAGCCAGTTTGCTGATGGGCAGCGTCTGCAGCCAGACGCGACCCGGACCGGTCAGCGCGGCCAGGAAGATTCCGTCTCCACCGAAAATCATGTTCCTGATGCCGGGGACGGTGGTGATCTGGAATGACACGCTCGATTGAAACGCGCCTACGTGGCCGGGATGCACGCGCAGGGTTTCACCGGGTTGAAGATCGCGGATGACGAGTTCGCCGGAAAGTTCCAGCCAGGCAAGGCCTTGTCCGCTGAGACGCTGCAGAAGGAAGCCGTCGCCGCCGAAGATGCCCGCGCCGAGGGACTGCTGAAAACCTACGCCGATTTGAATTTGTGAAGTCGCGCAGAGAAATCCGTGGCGATGAATCATGTATTCGTGGCCGGGCGAGACTTCCACCTGGACGATGTGGCCGGGCAATTTAGTGGCGAAGGCCAGTTCGCCAGGGGCGCCGATGGCACGATATTCAGTCATGAAAATCGAGCCGCCGCCGGCCACGCGCTTGAGCACGCCGAACAGGCCACCGGCGCCGGCGAACTGCGTGTGTGTGGTCATTTGAACCGAGCTGCCCATCCAGGACAATTCTCCGGCCTCGGAAATGATGGAGTCGTTGGCATCGAGGATGAACTCCAGTACCGGCATGGTCGTGCCAGTGATTCGGCTTTGCATGTGATCTCCCGTGAATCAAATAGGTTCGCGTCCGTCGGGCCGTGTGGAAGGGAGAGTATAGCGCGGCGCAGGCGGCGGCGAGAGCCAATCTTGAGCGCAGCGTGTGATAAACATTCTGTATGAGGCTGGTTCGACCGCTTCGGGTCGTTGTTGTCCTTGTCTTAATGGTGAACGCGGCGTTTGCGGTTTGGAATGGGACTGGCGCGCCACCAGCGGCAAGCGAAACCGAGGCGTGGCTGCGCTACGCGCCTCGGGACGCAGAGAGCGCGAAACCGTATGCGCAATTGCCATCGCGCGTGGAAGTGCTGCATGAATCGCTGGTGCTCGATAGCGCTCAAAAAGAATTGATTGCGGGCATGAGCCGGATGCTTGGGCGCAGCGTGCAAGCGGGGTCGGGGGGGGGAAACGCTTTTCTGCTGGGCTCGGCACCGGAAGCTCGCAAGCGGGTTCCGGAGTTAAAGCTGCCCGCCTTGAAGCCGGATGGTTATTGGCTGAAGGTCACGCGAAGTCGGGGGCAGCGCTTGTTTCTCATCATTGGATCGAATGATCGCGGCGTGCTGTATGGAGTGTTTGCGCTGTTGAGCAAGATCGCCCGCGAGCAAGACATTTCGAACATCGATGAAGCAGAGCAGCCCTTTGCTCGGCTGCGCTGGGTGAACCAATGGGACAATCTCGACGGCCACATCGAGCGCGGCTACGGCGGGCCGTCGATATTTTTTGCTGATGGAAAAGTCCGTTACGATCTGACTCGCGCCGGGCAATATGCACGCTTGCTGGCATCGATCGGCATCAACGGTTGCACGATCAACAACGTGAACGCTGATCCTCGCGTGTTTCGGCCCGATTTCATTCCGCAGATCAAAGGCATCGCGGACGCGTTTCGTCCCTGGGGCGTGCAGGTTGCGCTGGCGGCCGATTTGAGCGCTCCGAAAGTGCTGGGCGACCTCGATACGTTTGATCCAGTTGATCCGAAGGTTGCCGCATGGTGGAAGAACAAAATTGACGAGATCTACCGGGCGATTCCGGATTTCGGAGGGTTCACGATCAAAGCCGACTCGGAAGGCCAGCCCGGACCCTCAACCTACGGGCGCACGCACGCCGATGCGGCGAACATGATTGCGCGAGCATTGAAGCCGCATGGAGGTGTGGTCTTCTATCGCGCGTTTGTGTACAACCACCATCTCGACTGGCGAAATTTGAAGAACGATCGGGCGAAAGCTGCGTACGACAATTTTCATCCCCTCGATGGCGAGTTCGACGACAACGTCATCATTCAGATCAAGAACGGGCCGATTGATTTCCAGGTGCGCGAGCCGGTGTCGCCGCTGTTTGCCGGATTGCGGCGAACCAATGAAGCCATCGAGCTGCAGATCACCCAGGAATACACAGGCCAGCAGCGCCAATTATGTTTTCTCGTGCCCATGTGGAAGGAAGCTCTCGATTTCGACATGCGGATTAACGACAAACATACGCCGGTGAAGGCGCTGGTGGCGGGGCGCGTTTTTCATCGTCCAACAGGAGGATTTGCGGGAGTTGCGAACGTCGGAATGGATGCCAGCTGGCTGGGAAATTCCTTGGCCATGGCGAATCTGTATGGATTCGGACGCCTGGCGTGGGATCCGGATCTGGGCCCGGAGAAAATCATCGAAGAATGGACGCGGCTGACGTTTGGGAATGATCCTGAAGTGGTTCGCACGATCGACAGGATGCAGTTGAGTTCGTGGCACATTTACGAAAACTACACCGGGCCGCTGGGTGCGGGGACGCTGACGAACGTTACCGGGAACCATTATGATCCGGCGCCGGAATCGTCGGAGCGAAATGGCTGGGGACAGTGGCATCGTGCTGATCGTGAGGGAATCGGCATGGACCGCACCCTCGCGACAGGGACGGGATTCATCGGGCAATATCCGCCCGCCGTTCAGAAAATTTACGAGCCGCTGGCTTCGTGTCCGGATCGGTTGTTGCTGTTCTTTCATCATGTGCCGTACACACACGTTCTGCATTCTGGCAAAACGGTGATTCAGCACATTTATGATTCGCACTATGACGGTGCCGAGGAAGCCGCCGGTCTGGGCGAACAATGGAAAACATTGCCGGGACGCGTTGACGAAGCGCGCTATGAGGAAATTCTCGCGTTACTCGAATATCAGGCCCGAGAAGCGATCGTGTGGCGCGACACGATTTGCAACTGGATTTATCAGCTCTCTGGAATCGCGGATCAAAAAGGCCGGGTGGGAAGGCGGTCGCAACCGTAGGTTTCGTGACCCGGTTTCGACGAACCAGGTTGAATTCTTGTGAAGTGGCTTGCGTCCGCAGGCGTAAACGTTTACATTCGCCCTTACGGAGGCGATGTTTTTTCGGCTGTTGGAGTGCACGCTCCCCCCGTTGCACTGGTCAACACCGAGTTTCGCGAGTCAGAAATGGCCAAAGAGCCAACGACGCTCCTCCATATTGCGAAAGCGCTCGGCACGTCCATTGGGACGGTGCATCGGGCCCTGCACGATCATCCGGGCGTAAGCGCGGAGACCAAGGCGAAGGTGCTCGAAACGGCTCGCAATCTGGGATACAGGCCGAATCTCGCGGCGCGTTTTCTTTCGTCCAAGCGAACCCTGCGCGTTTCGGTGAACACACTGCAGGGAACGACTTCCTTCTGGGATGAGGTCCGCGCCGGCATCCGCGACGCTGCCGCTTCGTATCCGCTCGAGAATGTCGAGTTGGAATTCAGAACTTATCCGCACATTGGCGAGGGTGAGCAGGAAGCGTTTCAGGCGGCGCTGCGCTCGAAGGCAAACGGAATCGTGGTCTTCCCCAGCTCCGCGCAAGCTTTGCGACCGCTGATGCGGCGTGCGGCTCGGGCGGATGTGTCGGTGGTGTGCGTGGCCACGGATGCTCCGGACAGCGGCCGGCGCGGAATTGTAGCCATTGATACGCTGGTCAGCGGATCGATCGCGGCCGATCTGATGGGACGTTTTCTGGGTGCACGCGAAGGATCTGTGGCCATCACGGTCTCGGATATGGCGATCAGTGAGCACGCCGAGAAGTGCGCGGCGTTTCAGTCCACGCTGCGGTCACTCTATCCCAAGCTGCGCGTGTTGAAGCCGATCGAAGATCACGGCACGGATGCGGAGGCGTTCCGAAGATTCCGCAAGCTGCTCGAAGAGTGTCACGATCTG
>JASHRE010000773.1 GCA_030037515.1 Candidatus Sulfotelmatobacter sp. | reverse complement strand
CACTGCCATGGTCGCGCCAATCCCCAGGCCGAGCGTAAGGATGGAGGTGGAGGCAAATCCCGGGCTCTTGCGCAATTGTCGCAAGGCATAACGGAGACCTTGTATCATTCTGGTCACAGTCCTCCTCACTCGTAACGCAATGCCACCATGGGATCGAGGTTCGCGGCACGGCGCGCCGGAATGTAGCTGGCCAGCAGCGCAATGGACGTCAGAACACAGGCTGCGGCCGTAAATGCAACCGCATCCGTTGCGCGCACCCCGTAAAGCAATGATGAAACCAGCCGGGCGCCGACCAGCCCTCCGATAAGTCCGAGCCCAACACCCGGTGCGATGAGCCGTAATCCGCAGCCCAAGACGTGGCCTGCGATCCGGCCGCGCGTAGCACCAAGCGCCATGCGCAGTCCGATATCGCGCGTGCGTTGTGCGAACACATGCGACAGAACTCCGTAGATTCCAACCGAAGACAAAACCAGCGCGATGCTGGCAAACAAAGAAAGCAGGAATGTATCGAAGTGCGATTCCTCCAACGAGCCCGCAATTTTCTCCTGCATCGTTGAAAGTTCATAGATAGGCACGCCGGGGGCAATCGTGGCCACAACCCTTCGCAGATCGTTGGCCGGAAAAGCTCCGGCGTGGGTACGCACAACCAAGTCCATCGTGCGCCCGAGCCAATCCCAGGCGCCGGGCGGCATCTGGGCTAGGGGAAGGTAGAACATGGGCTGAACGTCGAGGTCGAGAGCCCGGGCGCGCACATCACCCACTACGCCCACCACCTCATGCCACACAGGATTGATGCGGCCCCTGGGACCGTTATCCTCACAGCAGGCAAAGCGTTTCCCGACTGGATTCTCGCCCGGCCACATGGTTCGCGCCAGACTCTCATTCACGATCGTGACCAGGACCTTATCGCGCGCGTCCTGCGCAGTGAAGTTGCGCCCGGCCTTTAGCGTCAGGCGAGCCGTCGAGAGATAGCTTGGAGAAACAATCTGCGAGATTGCGTTTACTCTGCTGGAGGGATCGAGAGGCCTTCCTTCGGCGATCAGTCCGTTGGCACTCCAGCCCACCGCCAGCGGAGCACGCGAGACTATCGCGGACGATTCCACTCCAGGCAAAGCTGCTGCTGCATCCATGATCCGTTCGAAGGTTTGGCGCGCAACAGCAGGATCGCGATAGTTCGCGTCGGGAAGCCCGACGCGACCGACGGTGAGGTTGCTGGCGTCGAATCCCGGACTCAGGCGCAAGACGAACAAAGCACTACGGATCGACAACCCTGCCCCCGCCATCAGCATCAGTGCGAGCGCAATTTCCCCAACCACAAGGACGCTTTGAATCCGGTCGCGGCTCCCGCTCAAGCTGCTGGCTCCTTCCTTGATGGCGTCGGCCAAGCGGACGGAAGCGGCGCGCAGCGCGGGCGCGACCCCGGATAAAAAGGCGGAGAGCAGAGTCACGCCGCCGGCAAACAGCAGCGCGATTCGATCGACGCTGGCCTGATCCAGCCGGGGCACATCCACTGGACCATGCGCGCGAACCCATGAGACTCCCCAAAACGCCAACCAGATGCCGGCCAGTCCTCCGGCAGCACCCAGCACAACGCTCTCAGTCAGCAGCTGCCGGACGACACGTTGGGCCGAAGCTCCGACCGCCGCGCGCACCGCAATTTCCTTCTTCCGCTTGCGCGCTCCGGCCAGCTGCAGATTGGCGATATTGGCACAAGCGATCAACAGCAAACATCCAACCGAGGCCAGCAACATCCACAACATCAATTTCTGATCACCCAGCAAGACCGTCGTCAGCGGCCTAATGTTGAGATCTCGTTCTTTGTCATCGATTGGAAATTGCTGCTGCAGTCTCTGCGCAATCACATTCAGTTCGGCTTGAGCCGCTGCCGGAGTAACTCCAGGCTTGAGCCTGCCAATCACGGTCAAATAATGGTCGTCATGATCGGCGAGCTGCTGCCCGCTGTAAGCCGCGGGAATCCATATGTCGCTGTTTTCGAGCAGGGGATCGAAACTCTTCGGCACCACGCCAATCACGATGTAGGGCAATCCATTCATGCGAATGGTTTGCCCGACAATAGCGGGGTCTTGGTGGAAGTGCGTCCGCCGCAGCCGCTCGCTGATCACAGCCACCTGCGAATGCCCGGGCCGGTCCTCGTCCGGCGTGAAAACTCTCCCCGCGATCGGTTGCACTCCGAACGTCGAGAAGTAACCTGCGGTGACGATTTCACCCTCGATCCTCTCGGGTGCATCCTGGGTTGCCAGATTAAAGCTCGCGCTACCGGACGCGCCAAAGCTCGAGAAAGAATCGCTTTGCTGCCGCACATCGGCAAAGTTCCCCACCGAGAGGCCGCCAAGAAAATCTCGCCAGTGTTCCTGGACGCAAACCACGCGAGACGGGTCCAGGATTGCGAGCGGCTGCAGCAGCACCGCGTGAACAACGGAGAATATTGTTGTGGTAGCACCGATGCCGAGCCCCAGGGTGAGTACTGCGACGGCGGTAAACCCCGGGCTTTTGCGTAATTGCCGCAGCGCGTAGCGAAGATCTTGCAGGAATCCGGTCATAAATCACGCACTTGTTGCGGTCCAATCTCCAAATTTCCGGATCGAGCGCTACGGTGCGCTCAAGCGATGCTTTCCGCCATCAGTTTTTTCAGTTCCTCTTCGGCGACCACTTTGCCGTCGAAAAGATGGACTTCGCGCTGCGCGTGCTTGGCGAAGCGCGGATCGTGCGTCACCATGCAGATCGTCGCGCCGTCCTTGTGCAGGTCTTGCAGAAGCTGCATGACCGCTTCGCCGTTGCGCGAATCGAGATTTCCGGTGGGCTCGTCAGCAAGCAGGATCGAAGGATGCCCGGCAAGAGCTCGGGCCACGGCTACGCGTTGCTGCTGACCTCCGGAAAGCTGCGAGGGGTAGTGCCGTATGCGATGCGCCATGCCGACGCGTTCGAGGGATTCCATGACCCGTTTCTTGCGATCCGCCGAAGGCATTCTCTGGCGATAGGTCAGCGGCAATTCGACGTTTTCATAGACCGTGAGATCGCCGATCAGGTTGAAACTCTGGAAAATGAATCCGATTTCCTGGTTGCGAATGCGGGAGCGCGCGGCGAAATCGAGGTTCTCGACGGGCTGGCTATTCAACTGATACTTGCCCGCCGTCGGCGTATCGAGCAGGCCAATGATCGAAAGCAGCGTCGACTTGCCGCATCCGGAAGGTCCCGACATGGCCACGTATTCTCCTTTGTGAATGGAGAGGTGAACGCCGGAAAGCGCGTGGGTTTCGATCTCGTCGGTGTAGAAAATTTTGGTCAGGTCTTCAATCTGGATCAGCGGCTGTGCGGCATCGGTCATGAGCGCTCCTCAATTCAGATTTGTTCATTGAGTCATTGAGTCATTGAGCCACTGAGCCATCAGCAAACCGAGCGTGCATGGCGCTCGGTCAGCAATGGCCCAGCGACTCAATCACTGAATGACTGAACGATTCAATGATTCAATCCAGTCTTATCCGGTCGGTGTTATCGTTGCGCGACATGTCGGAAAGAATGACGGTGTCGCCTTCGTGCAAGCCTTCCAGGATCTGAATCGAATTCACCGAGGCGCGGCCCACTCTGACCGGAACCCGCACCGCGCCTTTGCCATCGGGATCAAGCTTGAACAGACTGATGGTGCTGTTCTCTTGTCCGAATGCCGGACGTCCGACGTAGAGGACGTTGTCGAGCCGCTCCAGATCGATGGTTCCGTCGACACTTAGATCTGGCCGCGCGCCCTGCGGCAAATTGCCGGTGAGTTTCACATCCACCGTGACCGTACCGTTCTGCACCGCAGGATCGACCCGCATGACACTTCCGTCCACAGTGCCATTGTGCGTGTCGATTACTGCCGGCTGGCCGATCTGCACGTCGCGCGCCTGCGTTTCTGGAACCTTCAATTCCGCCATCAGATGATTCGGCTGAACCACCTTGGCCAGCATGGTCCCAGGCAACACGTGTTGGCCGACTTGCAACGGCAGATCAACCAGAACGCCCTCAATGCCCGCCCGAACTTTCAATGCGTCCAATTGTTCCTGTTTGAGTTCGGCCAGCGCGCGGATTTGATCTACTTTCGCTTGCTGCTCGGCGATTTGCGACTCGATGGCCTTCTGGGTTATGTCCAGGCGCTCGACTTCGATGTCGTTGCGGGTGGTGAGCTCGTCGGACTTGCTTTTGGAATTCTTGTACGCGAGTCCCGAGATTACTCCAAGATCGTAGAGAGCCTTGTCCGTATCGGCCTGAAGCTTGGCTTGCGTGTAGTCGGCATTGACCGTAGCGGCATCGGCCTTCTCATTCATCAGATTACTTTGCAGGGTGACGCGCAGGCTCTGAAGTTCGGCATCCGCTTCCTTCAATTGCAGGTTGGCATCGACTGCCGCCTGCTCGACTTGAGGATTGCTCATGTCGAGCAAAATGGTGTCGGCCTCGACTTGGGTGCCCGGCAGCAAGCGGATCCGAACCACGGTAGCTTCGGTCTCTGCTGGTATCTGACGGATGAACTCCTGGCTGGGAATCAATGATCCAAGGCCCCGCACCTGGCGCAGCATGGGGCCGCGCTTGACGGTGTCAGCGTAGACCGTGCTGCGCTCAACCTCGGGCGCGGCAGGCTTCAGCCGCATCACCGCAGCCGTGACCCCACTGAGGGCAATCACGCCGATAGCGGACCAAATGATCTGTCGCCGTCTTCTTTGCCGGCGAAACTCTGGTCGTGCGATATCCATCGCCCCAGATTATGCAAACATCCAGCCACACTGGAAGAGCTTTATGTTGTTGGAAAAACGAGGAGAAAGGAAGGCGATATGATCTGCACCCGCCTCATGGTGTCCGGTGCCGGATTGAAGTGCCCATTATCGGACGGTCCCCTGAGCTTCACAGCGGAAACAGTTCGTCTTCTTTTTCTTCGCGCTTGCCCTTTCCCAGTCGCCGCTCGAGAAACTCCTTAGCCAAATCTCTGCCTCCCAATCCAAACGCAATCGCCAACCCGAGCATCAGAGCGCCGAAGGCAATCCCAAAGGCAATGAGCAGAGTTCCTTCGGCAACGCCAAGCACCTCAAAAACTATAGAAATCGTAAAAATGCTGATGATGACCCGCACGATATGACTGATCAGCCGTGAAGAACGGATATCGGCGTTCACGGCGGCCAGCAGCGCGGCGCGAGAAAAGAAACTGGCGGCCAGAAATCCCAAAAAGAAAATGACCACCGCGGCAAACAAACGCGGCAGGAAAAGAAAGAACCGCGAGGTATATTCCTCCAGGCCAACGATTCCGAGTGCACTCACGCCCAGCAAGCTGAAGCCGACCCATGCCACCCAGAAGACGACCCGGCTCACCAATTCCGAGGATGGAGGCAGCGCCGCGCGCTTCAACAGTTCCGTGGCTCCAGCGTTTTCTGAAAGCTTCGAGAAACGAGTTACGCGCAGGATGCTGCGCGTGATGACTTTCACCAAGTACGCGATCACCCAGCCGATGAAGACCACAATCAGCATGACGATCACCCGGGGCAGATAGTGGGCGAACTCTCGGGCTATCTCCTGCAAACCTTGGGTCAATTCCGTGACGATAATTTCTCGCATTAGGGTTTCACCTTTTTGTCTTTCCAGAGTTCGAGAAAGTACGGTTTCAGGCGTTCGAATTCCGTGCACAAACTCTCGACGTTTCTCTCGATCTGCTCTTCGGAAGCGTCGCTCACTTCCTGCAAAAAGCTCAACGCACGCCCGCGGAAAAGGGGACCGAGAGCCTGGATAATGTGGTCCCGATTAATGACCGATTGATGAAACGAAGCGGCAAATTCGAAAATGGTTCTGGCCCAAAGCTCTGGCGGATAACGAAACTGATCGACAGTGAGCGCCGCCACCTTGTGCAGATCGGCCAAAGTTTCGGCCGACAGAATGTACTGAAATACGGGGTCCAGTTCCGAAACGCCGTTGGCAAACATGTCGCGCAGGCGCTCCAGATTAATGTTGAAGGACTCGGGCGCAACCTCATAGTGGCCATCGAATATCGGCACGGGCCGGGAAGAAGAAATCGAGCTCCACACCGGAAAATCCTCGTCCAGACAGTCAAACAGTGCACCCACGGAACGGCGCAGTGCGAAAACCAGATCCGTCGCACTAGGATCGGTGTGGGCGCGGACCCCCAAAAACGCCTGGCATACGTGGTAGCTGCCAGTGATCGCGGCCACCGTAAGAGAAATTTCGGGGCCGATTCTGACCCCGTCCTGTTCCCACACATCACGGTTTAGAAAATCGGTTGCGAGTCGGCTGGAAATGGCAAAATCAGACGCGAAGGGCTCACGCACTCGGTATCCGTATATGGAGCGCACCATCGGATACAGCACGTTGCGCATGAGGACGCCCTCGAATCTTTGCCTTTGATAGATGGGCAGAGTCAGATCGAAGTTGTCGTGATAGATGGGTTTCACCAGCTTCTGCAGCCAGTCGGGCTCAATGGTCGATTCATCGGCCGAGATAATCACGCAGACTTTGGCCTGCAACAGATCGGCCGCGGCCAAGATAGTACGCAGGGCGTGCCCCGGTTCGAGACTGCCTGCATATTCGGTGCTTATGGCGTGCAGCGTACGTAGGGCATAAACTT
>JASHRE010000772.1 GCA_030037515.1 Candidatus Sulfotelmatobacter sp. | reverse complement strand
TGCGCGCACCAACCTGCAGCATATCAACGTGTTCACAGATCAGATCCACGTCCTCGGTGCTCATCACCTCGGTCACGACGGGCAAGCCGGTTTCGCGTCGAGCTTCCCGCAAGATCTTTAGAGCTTCAAGGCCGAGACCTTGAAAATCATAGGGAGAGGTGCGTGGCTTATACGCGCCGCCCCGCAGCATCGTGGCGCCCGCCCGTTTCACAGCCTTAGCCGTGTCGAGTAATTGCTCGCGTGACTCGACCGAACAGGGACCGGCTATGACCACGACTTCGGGGCCACCAATGGCGACTCCGTCGATCCAGACGACCGAACGTTCGGGTCTTACTTGCCGGCTGACCAGCTTAAACGGCTGAGCGATTGCCACGACGTTATCCACGCCGGGTGCGACTTGCAACGCCTCGACTTCGTGGCGGCGGCCGCTGCCCACGGCGGCCACGATGGCGCGCTCGGTTCCACGAGTAATGTGCGGCTGATATCCGGCTTCACGAATGCGATCGATCACGTGCTGAATCTGTTCTTCGGTCGCCTTCTCTGACATGTTGACGATCATCGCCTGGCCTCCTTGGTCAATAGTTCGCTAGGTTTATTCCTAAAAAGCAAAAGCCGCGATGTTAATCGCGGCTTGGGGTTGAATTCTTTTCTCTTCTACTTTTCTATCACCCCAAGCTGAACGCCCGCCGCTACCGCTCGAAACCAATAGCAGGCGTAATAAGAAAAGTTGGGGCTAAATTGCGGCATAGAGTTTGCTACACGTTAAGCTGCTGACTCTACTCTCCTAAAATTCCGTGAATGCAAAGTTTACTGAATTGTGCTGGCCGCGTTCGAGAACACATTATTGGCGCTGGAGCCGATCAAACGCACCGTCCCTACGACCAGGACCAGAATCACAGCCAACATGACCGCATATTCCGCGATGTCTTGTCCCGCATCTTCCCGCCAAAGCCTCGTCATCAATGTTTGCATTTTTCTTGCCTCCGTGTCGCAGGGTACCTGACAGCAAAGTCTTACCTTCATTTTGTCCACACATAATGCACGTGCCCACAGGGTCTTGTCAATTGCGGATTTCAAGCGCTGGGAGCGAGATTTCAAGGCCGGCTGCGCGGAATCGCCGGAATCTCAGCTGTGCTCGTCGGTGACCCAGCGACGTGCACTGGCATAACATTCTGGGCCGACTGCTGCGCATAGTGGAGCACGCGATTGGGAAAGATTCCGAGATAAATCGTTGCGAAGGTACATACTGCGAGAGCGGTTCCAACTCCGAACGAAACCCGCGAAACAGGAACCTGTTTGCGCGGTTCGCGCATATACATCACCACGATGATGCGTAGATAGTAGTAGGCGCCGATGGCGCTGTTCACCACACCGATCAGAGTGAGCCAGATCAGATTGGCCCGCAAAGCAGCGCTGAACACGTAAAACTTGGCAAAAAACCCTCCGGTTATTGGGATCCCGATCAATGAGAGCAAGAAGATGGTAAGCACCGCTGCCAGCAAAGGCGAGCTCCGGCCGAGACCTTCGTAGTCTTCCAGCGTCACGTATTGTTCGCCGGCGTTGGCGAAGTGGCCGACCACGGCGAAGGCTCCCACGTTCATGGCGGCATAGGCGGCGGCATAGAACATGGCCGCTGCGATTCCGTTGGGCCAATTCTCGGGGGTCGTCATCGCAAACGCGACCAGAAGATAACCGGCATGCGCGATCGACGAATAAGCCAGCAACCGCTTTACATTCGTTTGCACGAGAGCTCCGAGATTGCCGATCGTCATAGAGAGCGCGGCCGCTACCCAGACGGGCCAGAAGTGGGCGGGTTCGTTGATCGCAAACACGATACGAAGCAACACTGCAAACGCCGCCGCTTTTGGAGCAGTCGACATAAAACCGACGACCGGGGCAGGCGCTCCTTCGTAAACATCAGGAGTCCAGACGTGCAATGGGGCTGCTGCAAGCTTGAATCCAAGGCCGACAAACATCAATGCCGTGCCGATGTAGACCAGCAGCGGAACTCCGTTGCTTTGCAAATATCGACTAATCTTGTCGATGTTTGTTGAGCCGGTCGCGCCGAACATCATGGCCACACCATAAAGAAAGAACGCGGTCGCAAACGAACCCAATAGGAAATACTTGAGAGATGATTCGGTGCTGGCGGCCTGATAGCGGCGGAATCCGGCGAGAATGTAAGTAGAGATCGACGAAATTTCGAGCGCGATAAAGATCAATACAAGCTCGACCGCGGAGGACATCAAGCCCATGCCGACGGTGCCAAACAGAATCAGCGCGTAGTATTCGCCCGCTCGAATGTGCTGCACCGCGAGGTACTCATAAGAACTGAGGATCACCAGCGCCGCGATGGCGATCACGAGTACGTGGAAAAAGGCGCTGAATCCGTCGATCTGAATGCTATTGGAAAATGCCAGGCCTGGCGACTGCGACATGTACCACGTCGCTAGTAGACCCGCGAGCGTGCCAATGAATCCGATGAGGCCGAGCGTTTTCTGACCTCTCTGCTCGTCCATGAGCGGATCGAGCAGCATGATCAGAATGCCAAACAGGGACAAGACGAGTTCGGGCAGAATACGAACGTATTCCCCTGCTTGCGGTATCACCTGCGCGACCAACGGGGTGATCATTGTCCCACCACCTTGGCCGTCATCTGTGCAAGTGGAACCAGCGCGGAGTGTGTCGTCGGATCGATCGCGGCCAGCCAAATGATCGGCGCGACGCCCATCACCAGAGCCGCGAGGGCGCAGGGCCAGACCGCAGCCTTTTCAAATCCCTCAAGATCGAGAAGGGAATTGTTGACAGCGTGCGTGACTTTGCCGTAGAACACGCGCTGATACATCCACAGCAGATAGCAGGCGCTCCAGATCACGCCCGTGGCTCCGAGAATCCCATAAATTGCGCGGGACTGGAAGGCACCGCTCAAAACCAGAAACTCTCCGACAAACCCGTTCAGCAGAGGCAAACCGACCGAGGCAAGCACAATGAACAAAAATGAAGCGGCATAGATCGGCATGGGCGAAGCGAGCCCGCCGAATTCACTGATCTCATACGTATGCCGCCGCTCGTGCAAAACGCCCGCCAGCATGAACAACGCTCCGGTGGAAACTCCGTGGGCGAGCATCACGAACATGGCGCCATTCAGTCCGGCTTGCGTGAAGCTGAATATCCCGAGCACAACGAATCCCAGATGGCTCACCGAGGAATACGCGATGAGCTTCTTCATATTCGGCTGCACCATGGCTACCAGCGCGCCGTAAATGATGCCAATCAGAGCGAGCACCACAATCCAAGGGGCATTTTGCCGCGATTGCTCGGGAAACAATCCCAAATTGAATCGCAGCATGCCGTAGGTTCCCATCTTCAGCAGAACTCCTGCCAGCAGCACCGAGCCCGCCGTCGGAGCTTCCACGTGCGCGTCGGGCAGCCAGGTATGGAAGGGGAATAGCGGCACTTTGACGGCGAATGCGATGAAAAATCCCAGGAAAAGCCAGAGTGCGGCAGCGGACAAGTTGGGAACGCCGCCAGCTCGAATCTGAGTCTGAATCTCGACAAAATCGAACGTGCCTGTGTGCGCGTAGAGCCAGAGGATCGCGGCCAGCATAAACATGGACGCAATCATCGTGTACATGAAGAACTTCACGGCGGCGTAAACTTTGCGCTCGTGGCCAAAAATTCCGATCAGCAGGGCCATGGGAATCAGCGTGGCTTCCCAGAAGAAATAGAAGAGAAACAGGTCGAGAGCGACGAAGACGCCGATCAGCGCAGTCTCAAGGATCAGAAGAAGAATGAAGAATTCCTTCACGCGATCGTGTACGGATTTCCAGGAAATCAGCACGCACAGCGGCGTAAGAAATGTCGTTAGGACGACAAGCCACAGGGAAATGCCGTCGATCCCGATGTGGTAGTGGATGGTAGGACTGGAAATCCAAGGGGAATTAACCTCGTAGTGAAAGCCTGTGCCCAGGTGGAGCGGCCTCTTGAAGTACACCGGCAGGTGCAGTGAGAGAACAAAGGTCAGCAGCGACGTAACCAGCGCGAAAATCCGAATGTCACGGTCTCGCCTGGGAAGCAAAACCAGCAAGAGCGCCCCCGCCAGAGGCACAAACGTAACCAGCGTCAGGATATTATGGTCGAGGGTTCTCATCGGCCCGCCCCCTCCCATGCCATGTACGCGATCAGGACTGCTGCTCCGGCCGCGATCCATCCCGCATAGGAACGCAGATTGCCCGATTCCATGTGACGAACTTCATCGGAGACATAGCGAGCGCCGTCGGCCGCATCGTTTACAGTATCGTCGATCACTTTTCTATCGATGTCTTGCCACAAGATGCGAGTCGACCCATTTACCAAGGGGTTGACGAAAACTTTGGCGTACAGCTCGTCAACATAGTACTTATTGAAAACGGCGCGATAGAGTCCGCCCAGGCTTTCCGCGAAGCGGTCAGGCAGATATGGTCTGCTGACGTAAAGCAAATAGGCAACGGTCGCACCCGCCAGAGCGAATGCGAGTGAAACTCCCATGAGCAGAAACTCCAGGCCGCTCGAACCGTTGCTGATGGCCTCCGGAGACTCAGGGCCGAAAACGGGTCTGAGGAAGTGCTCGAAACCATTGTGAATTCCCACCAGTCCGCCCACGGTCGACAGAAACGCTAGGATCAGAAGAGGAACGAGCATAACGGCTGGACTTTCGTGGGGTTCGCCGTGGCCGTGGCCTTCATCATCGTGCGCGTGCGGTACACGGCCGTACTCGTTCACTTTCGCGGCGCGGTACTCACCAAAAAATGTCATGAACAGCAAGCGGAACATATAAAACGATGTTATGAACGCGGTAATCGCGCCCATGGCCCAGTAAACCGGATTCGCCTGATACGCCTTCCAAAGAATCTCGTCCTTGCTCCAGAAGCCGGCGAAGGGAATGATCCCGGAAATGGCAAGCGTCGCGATCGCCATCGTCAAAAATGTCCAAGGAATATAGGAACGAAGTCCGCCCATCTTTCGCATGTCCTGCTCCCCGCCGACGGCGTGAATTACCGAACCGGCTCCCAGAAACAGCAGGCCTTTGAAGAATGCATGTGTCATCAGGTGGAAGATTCCGGCGGAGAATGCTCCAACTCCGCAAGCCATGAACATGTAGCCAAGTTGCGAGACCGTGGAGTAGGCGAGGACTTTCTTGATGTCGGTTTGAGCAATGCCGACGGTCGCGGCGAAAAACGCGGTGAGCGTTCCGATGATCGCGACAACCGTCAGCGCGATTGGCGCGCGCTCGAAAATCATGTGCGAGCGCGAGACCATATATACGCCGGCAGTCACCATGGTCGCCGCGTGAATCAGCGCGGAAACTGGCGTGGGACCCTCCATCGCATCGGGAAGCCAGACGTAGAGCGGAATCTGGGCCGATTTTCCGCAGGCGCCGACCATCAGCAGAATTCCGATCGTGGTCAGCAAACCGGTTCCCGCAGTCTCCGATGGCATCGGCTGAACTTGATTGAAGACCTGCACGAAGTTTAGCGAACCGAAGTGTTGGATCAGCAAGAAGAGTCCGATCAAGAATCCGAAGTCGCCAATGCGATTGACGATGAACGCTTTCTTGCCGGCCGATGCTGCCGAATCTTTCGTGAACCAGAATCCGATCAGCAGATATGACGCTAATCCGACGCCTTCCCACCCGATGAACATCACCAGGTAATTGTTGGCGAGCACCAGCGTCAGCATGAAAAACATGAACAAGTTCAGGTAGGAGAAGAACCGGTAATAGCCCGGATCATCCCACATGTAGCCGACCGAATAGACGTGAATGAGGAATCCGACGCCAGTGACTACCAGCATCATCACGACCGAAAGACGGTCGAGATAAAACGCAAAATCAGCCGAAAACGTGCCCGAGCGAATCCAGTGTGCAAGAAGTTCCCGGTAGGGAACGTCTCCCGGCCAGAAGCGAGCAACTGCCGTCAACGCCCACACGAAAGCCGCGCCGGAAAAAACAAGCGCGATCACGCTGACCGCGGTGCGCGAAGACTTCTTGCCAAAGAAGCCATTGATGGCCGCGCCGGCGAGCGGCAGAACCGGGATCAGCCAGAGATTAAGGTTTGGCGTCATAGTTTAAGCAGGTTCATCTGGTCGACATTTAAGGTTTCACGTGCGCGGTAGATGGCAATAATGATCGCCAGACCAACTGCCGCTTCCGCCGCTGCCACAACCATCACGAAGAAAACGAAGACCTGTCCTGAGAGCGCGTGCCATTTTGCCGCGAAAGCGACGAAGGAGAGATTCACGCCGTTGAGCATCAACTCGATCGACATGAAAATTGTGATGACGTTGCGCTTGATCAGGAATCCGGTTACGCCGCAGGCAAACAGAATCGCGCTGAGCACGAGATAGTAGGATAGCGGAACCATCAGTGCTCCTTTCTTTTTTGCACGGCTTGCGGCTTGCTGGCTAGCACCACCGCGCCCATGATGGCGATCAGGATCAGAATGGAAGTCACTTCAAAGGGGAGCAGAAATTCACGAAACAGCAGGGTCGCAATGTCCCTCGGCGCACCTTCCAGCGCCCCGGCGACGACTTCGTCTTGGCCATAAGAGTGCAGCACAGCCCACGCCACCAAAACGCTTCCCATCAGCATTCCCGGAATGCCGAACATAATTGCGACACGACTCCCCTTGGTACGTTCTTCCACGCCGGCGTTCAGCAGCATGATGACAAAGACAAACAAAACCATGATCGCACCCGCATAGACAATCACCTGGATCGCCGCAACGAACTCGGCGCCTAGCAGCAAGAATTCGCCGGCCAGGGCTGCCATCACCGCGATCAGCGACAGCGCGGAGTTGATGGGATGCGACTGCGCCAGCAAGTTGATCGCGCCGGCGACCGCGACCGCCCCGAAGAAAAGAAACAGTACGAGATGGATGCTCATGGAACCAGTTTTCAGTTCTCAGTTCTCAGTGAACGCCTGCTAGAACAGGCTTTCGGTCGCGAGTGATAGCAACCGAGAGCTGAGAACCGGGAACTGAGAACCGCTTTCACCAAGTCACCGCAACTGCAGTGGCGATGAGATTGCAAATCGCCACAGGCAACAGAAACTTCCAGCCAAAGGCCATCAGTTGATCGTAACGGAAGCGCGGCAGCGTGCCGCGCACCCAGATATAAATAAAGAGAAACACAAAAACCTTGGCGACAAAGTAGACCACCGGCAAGATCACGTGCAGAGGATAGGGGAGCCATGCGGGTATCGGCCCGTTCCACCCGCCCAAGAAGAGAAGCGAGGCCAAGCAGGCCACGGTGATCATGTTCGCGTACTCGGCCATAAAGAACATGGCAAACTTCATCGCGCTGTACTCGGTGTGATAGCCGGCGACAAGTTCGGTTTCCGCTTCCGGGAGGTCGAAGGGGATGCGGTTCGTCTCCGCGTAGGCTGCAATCAGATAAACGAAGAATCCCACAACCTGCCCTTGAAAAATGTTCCAGCGCGGAATGAATCCCCAGAAATGTCCTTGCTGCGCTTCGACAATGTGACGCAAGCTGAAGCTTCCCGACATGATCAGGACGCCAACTAGCGAGAGACCGAGCGAGATCTCGTAGCTGACCATCTGTGCGCTGGCGCGCAATCCGCCGAGTAAAGAATACTTATTGTTCGATGACCACCCGGCGAGTGCGACGCCATAGACACCAATCGATGTGATGCCCAGGATCAGCAGCAAGCCGACGTTTACGTCGGTGATTTGCAGTGGAATTGTATAGCGGCCAATTACGACGGAGTTCCCGAACGGAATCACCGCGATCGAAGTCAGCGCAAAGATCACCGCGATCATCGGCGCAGCGATATAAAGAGGTTTATAGACGTGCGGCGGCGTGAGGTCCTCTTTGAACAGAAACTTGAGCCCGTCCGCAGCCGGCTGAAGTAAGCCGAACGGACCAACCCGTGTAGGGCCCCAGCGGTTCTGCATGTGGCCGACGACCTTGCGCTCGAGCCACACGGTATAAGCGACCGCCGTGAGCAGCACGAACAAAAGGATCGCGGACTTGATGGCCGAGACGACAATAAAGAGCCAGATCGGCAAAGCGTGCGTTCCCATTCCTCTCTGAATCGTTTGCTATTGCTCAAAGCTAATCCGCCGCGACATCGGCGGCCTTGATTTCATGACTCTCGATCACGGACTTCAACACACGAGAATAGCGGCCCAAGGTTCCGGACGTGAACAGAGTATCTTTCGCCTGAACAATCAATTCGGATTTATGCTGCACGCCCGCGCCCGCGCCCTCAAGCGAAGTATGCTCGCTGTTTCCGCCGACCAGATTCGCGCGGGAAACGTCATAGCCGGGAACGAGTCGCTGAATTTCGTCAAGTATCGCGATCGGATCAAACGGGCTGAGCTTTGGCTCGAGTCCGTGTGTTTCCAGCCAGACTGCGTGCTGGTCGGCCTCGCCGGATTCCGCCCCCCGCGACTGACCCATGTCAGCCGACTCGCCGCGGCCAAACGGAACCAATTTGTGGACATCGTGTCCCATCGCGTCAGCAATGCGAACGATCATCTCGAAATCGCTTTTGAGCCCGGAGACGTCGCCAGCCTTCTTCACCAGTTGGACGTCGCCACAAGTGTTGGTCATCGTCCCGGATTTTTCATAGGCATTCGCCGCGGGAAGCACGACGTCGGCCATCACCCCGGTCTCGGTCAGAAACATATCTTGCGCGACGACGAAGCTTTTCGCGAATACGAATGGATCTACATTCAAACGTCCGACCGGATTCGATCCCACGACATACAACGCTTTCAGCTTGCCGGACTTGGCCGCATCGATCATCCCGGGCGAATCCAAGCCAGCCGCTTGCGGGATCTCGGCCCACTCCTGGTGGAAGTGGCTGCCGGCGGGTGTAACCGGATGATAGCCGGGTAGCAAATCAGGATAGAGCCCCATGTCCGCGGCGCCACGAGAATTCGAGTAGTCGCCGAGACAGATAAACTTCGCTGCCGCGATGCTGGAACCGAACCTCAACAGGTCGGCGATTGAACCGCCGCGAATTTCGGAGCCGAAAATAATAACCAGGTTGGCCTCTCCGCGGAGCTTGTCGCGAAGGGAATTCCACTGCTCGTGTGGGGACGGGCGCCCTCGCCCGTCCCGCCCGGGCGACGAGCCGGAGCCATCATTCGCAATTGCCTCGAGCGCCGCATCGTCCCCCGCTAAGAAACTCGCGACCTTCGCCTCTGTGCCGGCCGGAATTTGCACGAATTCGGCGGCCTGCCTATGGAGTTTGATCTGTTCAGAATTTATGACGTAGAGCTTCGCCTGATGCAGACGAACATTGTTGCGAATTTGCCAGGCGAGCAGTGGATGCTGTTCCGTCGGGTCATTGCCGATCAGCAAAATCGCCGGTGCGGTGAAAACGTCTGCCATGCTCGCCGTCGCTCCCGGCTTGCCGCGCAGCGCAGCGGCCAAGGCCGGGAAGTCGGCCGTGCGATGATGGTCTACATTGTTGGTCTTCAGTACCGTGCGCGCGAACTTGGAGAGCAGATAATTTTCTTCATTCGTCGTCCGGTTCGAGCCGATCACGCCGATTGCCGAGCCGCCCTCTTTCTGGCGAATTTCGGCGAACTTTTTTCCCACCAAGTCGAATGCTTCTTCCCACGTGGAAGGAGTTAATTTCCCGTTCTTGCGGATCAATGGCTGCGTGAGGCGCTCGTCGGAACTCGCAAAATCAAATGCATAGCGGCCCTTGATGCAGAGAAAATCACCGTTGGTCCCGCTCTTGTCACGATTATCGCCGCGAACAATCTCCATTCCGGTGTCGGAGCGCCGCACGCCGAGCGTGGCTTTGCAACCATCACCACAATGCGTGCAGACAGTGCCGACATGCTTCATCTCCCAGGGCCGCGTCTTGTAGCGATACGCGCCAGAGGTCAGCGCGCCCACCGGGCAGATATCGATACACATGCCGCACTCTTCGCATTCGAGATGATCTTCTTTGTTGGGCGCGATGATTGAACTGACGCCGCGGTTCTGTACGCCGAGAGCCCAGACGTCCATGCCTTCGCCGCAGACGCGTACGCAGCGATAGCACAGAATGCAGCGCGGACGGTCGAAGTAAACCACCGGCGACCACTGCTGCTCGTCGCGGTGATTTTTCATCTCCATGAACTTCGATTCGGCGGCACCATAGCTGAAAGTCATGTCCTGCAGTTCGCACTCACCACCAGCGTCACATACCGGACAGTCGAGAGGATGATTCCCGAGCAGCAATTCCAGCATTCCTTTTCGCGCCTGCTTGACCTCTTCACTTTCCGTAGTGACGACCATGCCCTCGGCAATGACCGTTGTACATGCCGTCTGAAGCTTGGGCATTCTTTCGATCTTCACCAGGCACATGCGGCAGGCGCCTTGCAGAGAAAAGTTTGGATAGTAGCAGAACGAGGGCACTTCGATCCCAACGCTCTTGCACGCTTCAATGAGCAGGGCGCCCGCCGGAGCAGTTACGTTCTTGCCGTCGACAACCAGGTTTACGAGTTTTGGCCCGTCAGACATGAATTCTTATAAAGGTCCTTACGCAGGCAAGGCGGCCCGAAAGGCGGCGCTATTCTTAATTTGTTCGATCTGGCTCGCGTGCCGTTCCGGATGCCGAGCCATGATCTCAATGAACTGATAACCGTCGAAAACACCCAATGGATGCAGGCAGGTGGAACGGCGCAAGTCCTCGTCCAGGGATTCGATGAAAGCGACGTTGCGTTCGCGAACTTCACGGAACGCGTCGGCAGCTTCCTGCAGAGAATGATAGCGTCCCGCCGGCCTGGCCTGCGGTGGCGCTGAAATTTTTCGCGAACGATCCAACGCGACTTTGCGGATCACGGCGTCCCTCCCAAAATCCGGCGCCGCATCGGTCTGCCGCCGCTTCTGTAAGAATACCGACATTAACTCCTCAGCCAAGCATACGTGCTCGGCGCAATCCATAATTGACCAGGTGCTATCCGATTCCCGCATATCGCGTAGAGCTTCCGATACATCCGCGAGAACAGAAAGGAATCGATCACAACTTCTCCTCAATTCGTCACAGAGAAGCTCAATCGGTTCCGGGTTTGGGGTCGATGTGCGCTGCGCATGCATACTTGACCGCTCATGCCATCACTGGCAACTGTTCGACCGTACCCTCCGTCTCGAAGGGGCACGGCCTTCCGTCCAAATGATCCTCGAATTCTTTCCTGAACTTTTTCACGAAAGCGATTGTCGGCATTGCGGCGGCATCGCCCAGCGGACAAAACGTACGGCCTAACATGTTTTCCGACAAGTACTGCATATTATCAATATCTTTCTTCAATCCTCCGCCCGCGTGAAAACGAATCAGAGTTTTCTTTAGCCAATCTGTTCCTTCGCGGCAGGGGATGCACCATCCGCAGCTTTCGTGTTGATAAAACTTCATCGTGCGCAGGGCGAACTTGACGATGCATTGTGCATCATCGATCACGACGACGCCGCCAGAGCCCAGCATCGAGCCGGCTTTCGCGACGGAATCAAAGTCCATGGCGACGTCGATTTCGTCGGCAGTCAGGCAGGGAGTCGACGACCCGCCCGGAACGACTGCTTTCAAACTGCGTCCATTCGGGACGCCACCTCCGACGTCATAGATCATTCTCTTTAAGTTATAGCCCATGGGCAGTTCGTAGACGCCGGGCTTCGCCAGGTTTCCGCTCAGGCAGAACAGCCGCGTGCCACCATTTTTCGGAGTTCCGATCTTTGCATACCACTCGGCTCCGCCCAGAATAATGTGCGGCACGCTGGCCAGAGTCTCAGCATTGTTGATAACGGTCGGTCCGCCCCACAACCCGACCACCGCGGGGAAGGGAGGCCGAATCCGAGGAATGCCGCGCTTGCCTTCGAGCGACTCCATCAGCGCCGATTCTTCGCCTACCTCATAAGCTCCGGCACCTCCATGCCAGTAGATGTCGAAGTCGCGTCCGCTGCCAAAGATGTTGTTTCCGAGAAATCCCTTGGCATAGGCGTCGCGGATCGCTTTCTGCATGATGATCGACAAATACCGATATTCCCCACGGATGTAGATGTATCCGCTCTTCGCGCCAACAGCCAGGCCGGCGATCATTACGCCTTCGATCACCGCATGTGGGTCATGCTCAAAAATCAGCCGGTCTTTGCACGTGCCAGGTTCGCTCTCATCGCCATTGCAGAGAACGTATTTCGGTTTCGCCGACTGCTTAGGCACGAACGACCATTTCATCCCCGTTGAGAAGCCAGCGCCACCACGTCCGCGCAGGCCGGAATTCTTGACCTCGTTGACGATGGCGTCCGGTTCCATTCCGAGCGCCTTCTGGACGGCTTTGTAGCCGTCGAGCTCGAGGTAGCGCTCAATATTGGTTGCGCCCTGGCCGAAGCGCCGGGAGACGACCTTTACTTCATCGGGATGGGAAACCAGATCGGCCATGAAACTCACTCATTGAGCGATGCAGCCATTACGAAGTACTCAATCATTGAATGGCTCAATTTTTTATTGCGTCGCTTTCTTCTTGCATTCGTCCAGGATCCTGTCCATGTTCTCCAGCGTCAGGTTCTCATGAAAGTCGTAATTTATTTGCGCCGCCGGCGCCCAGCTGCAGGCGCCGATACACTCGACTTCTTCGAGCGAAAACAATCCGTCGGGAGTTGTGCCTTTGTGGCCGATCCCAAGTTTCTTCTTGCAACGATCGAACAAGTCTTCCGCGCCGCGGACCATGCAGCTGATATTCGTGCAAACCTGGACGTTAAACTTGCCGCGGGGCTTGGTGGTTAGCATGGAGTAGTAGCTGATCACGTTGCGGACATCGAGTTCGGTCAGATCGAGGCGCGCGGCGATCTCCGCGATCACTTCGTCCGATAGGTATCCG
>JASHRE010000771.1 GCA_030037515.1 Candidatus Sulfotelmatobacter sp. | reverse complement strand
TGATCGCCACTTCTAACGCGGGCGGATCATCCTACGTCGAACAGCGCATCAGCAATCTTCGGCTGGCCATGTTCCTGGAGCTGTTCACCACTGCCGGGGCATTAGGGGGAGCGGTGCTCGCAATTTATCTGCACGATTGGGAAATCTCTCTCGTCTTCGCGACCATGCTGGCGTATATGGCCTACGCCTCTTTTTCGACGCGCAACCTCGATGATGAGCGCATCGCAAAGGGCCTTTTCACCAAGGCTAAGCCGGACTCGATCTCGCGATATCTGATGCTTGAGGGCAGCTATCACGATCTTGCCGCGAACAAGGAAGTGCAGTATGTCGTTTGCGGTGCGCCGGTAGGAATCACGGTCGCTTCCTTGGCAGGTATAGCCTCAGGACTTCTGGGGGTCGGGGGCGGCGTACTCAAAGTATCGGCCATGAACCGGTATATGAATGTGCCGATGAAGGTCGCCGTTGGAACCAGCAAGCTGATGATTGGTGTGACCGCTGCCGTAAGTTCCATCTTGTTTTTCATGGCCGGCTTGATCCACTTCGCCGTCGTCGCTCCCGTCGCCATCGGGACGACTCTGGGCGCAACCCTCGGCACCCTGCTTATGAATCGTCTGCACAGTGCCGTGCTGAAGTGGATCTTCAGCGCGCTAATGGCTTATCTGGCCTACGAAATGCTCGCGCAGGCTCTCGGCGCCGGTTTTGGAATCCATTTACCCGGTTCTACGTAACCAAGCTCTGGATGACGGGCTCCACATGACGGGTTTCATATGAAACAAGACTCCAGTCCCTCCTTCTCCCCGATGGCAGAGGAACAGAAAGTGTACGCCGGCGTGTATCACATGCTGATTGCTGGCATGATCGTGTCGAACGTCTTGTTCGTCATCGGTATCATTCTCGCTTTCCTCCATCCGCAATACTTTCCCCTGTCGGCGAGCTGGGTGCGAGAGCAATATCGCCCAAGCGTGATTTTCCATGGCCTCGCGCACGGACAACCGACCAGTTTCCTCCTGCTTGGAACTTTGCTGCTGATCCTGACCCCCGTGGCGCGCGTAATCGTGTCGATCTACGCATTTTGGTTGGACCGTGACCGCAAATATGTGGCCGTGACGTTGACTGTGCTCATCATCATGGTCCTTACGGTCATTTTGGGACTTCTTGGGGTGCGTTAGCTCGTGTCGAGGAGCTTGCATTTGGATGTACTTCGGCCGCTCGGTCCGTGTAACGGAAAACAGAAGCCACGGGAGTTTTTTCACAACTGGCCCAAGATGGCGCTTTAGTTTTCAGCAGAAATTCAGATGGAGTCGGCTACAATTTTCCGATGCCGTGGGTTCTGCTCGCCGCGGTCGCTTTATTTCTTTGTCCGTCGGCTTGCTCGCAGTCCACCACTCCTGCGAGCAGCAGCTCAGGCCGTCTCGTCTATGTAATTCCAAACAATCGGACTGTAGAACATCCCCAGGGGTTCGCGCCCATCAAAGTAGGCACGAAGTTCAGACTCTCTGCCGAGGACGCGTTCGACCCCTACGGTTTTGTTTCCGCCGGACTGAACGCCGCGGTTGAGCAGGCCGCAAAAGACCATCAACAGTACGGACAAGGTGCGGCAGGCTTTGCCAAACGCTATGGTGCCGACTTCACCGATGAAGCTGTCTCGGAAATCTTCAATGGCGGAGTGTACCCCAGCCTATTTCGTCAGGACCCACGCTATTTCCGACTGGAACATGGCGGCATCTGCAAGCGCAGCCTGTATGCGATGTCGCGTGTTGTCTGGACGAGAGACGACATCGGAGAACTCGAGTTCAATGCGTCGAGCGTGCTGGGAGATTATTCGGCGGCGGCGCTCTCGAACCTGTATTACCCCGCGGCCGACCGTACCTGGGGGCAGACAGTACAGCGGGGAAGCATTCTGCTTCTGGAAGACTCCGCCTTCAATCTGTTGAAAGAATTTTGGCCGGATGTGCATGAGCGGCTGAGACGTAGGCATTCAAGACGATAGACCTTCCGTTTTGATCCTGCACACTGTCTATTCGGCTCCATCGGTTTGCGGTCGCCTCTTCCTTCTTCCGCGGGAAGCTTCTCTAAGCTCGCAACATTTTCCGCCTGAGACGGGCTCCCCTCGCGGCCCGCGCCGCCGAACTGGCTCGCCTCTGGGCTCGGGGCTGGTCACCACGTATGTGTGCTGACGGGATTCTCCAATCATCCGGCCGGAGTGTTCGCGCCTGCGCCGGTTGATCTACAACGAACGCTTACCTGTCGATGGATGCGCCGCGGCCGAGGTTCGAGATTCAAGCTCTGAGGTCCGTTCGATCTCTTGCTCTCCTGGCTCTGGCCGCTGCCGAATCGCAAGGCTCACGAACGGATGCGCAACTATGCTTGGCTTTGCATTTCAGCCGCGCTGCGGCGTCACCCTGCCGCGTCCAGACGATGTCATCGTAACTTCGCCTCGGCCTCTTGTTGCTTTCACCCGATGGTGGCTAGGCTTTTGCCCCCCACCTTCCGTTTCGTGTTTGAGGTCGGTGATCAGTGACCGGCATTGCTGACGGCGGGCGGCTTAGGCGGGCGGCTTAGGCAACGAACATTCTCTTCCGCATCGCTGGCCGGAGCTTGTCGGATTTTTGTATGACCGCGCGACCTTATCGTCGTGGTCACTCCCGCGCTCCGCCGATATCTCGTCGCGCTCTGGCATGCGACCCCCGAGAAGATTGCGGCCGTGGAAAACCGCCAAGAAAGCGAACTTTTCCATCCCCAGGAGAAGACGGCGTTCCTCGGCGTGCCTTGCCTCAGGGTGAGGCAACAAATCAGCTTGTCGGCCGCGCTCGGATGAAACTGAGGAATGCTGCAAGGGAAGTTCCGCGGGAAACCTGTGCGCGGACGTAACAGTACGGCCCTAATCCTGCTGGGGAAGGAACGAGCGCGGCAAAATGCACCCTCGCATCATCGTTCAGGACGCGGGCGGCAAATCAGCAATCTGAAGACGCTTACAGCTGGGCGCTGGCGTAGGAATTAATTTCGCAGTTCAGGCAAACTTCTTCAAAAGCGGGCGCTGTCCACTCCATGTTTTCCCCCAGTTCTGGCTTCGGCGCGATAACCGAAGCAACACCTTAGAAGAATAATCGAATCCGGGGAGGGACGCAACCGGCCAAATTAAGCCTTGCCATCTGGTGCAAGCCAAGGGTGCGCCGCGAAGGATCCGGGCGATTCGCGCGACGCATTGCCGTTATTGCGACGCAACACCGGACGCCTAAATCGCTTCCTTGCCAAACTGCGGCACGGATTAGCATGGCCCAATCGCTAGGATATGATTCGGGCCCCGGGCTTCAAACTTCTCCCCGCCATCGTTTTCCACATGGGAACCTGTACTGTCACTTTCTCCACGGGTACTCACTGTTTACCTTCTACTGCACCGTGCGAAAAGCGAGGGTTCAGCAATCATGTTTGGCAAGAGTATGTACGGAAGCAGGTTCCGCGACCTCAGTTTTGTTCCCCTGCAGACCGCAACTTTTTGCGTACAGTGCGAGCTGATCAGCGCCAACAACAAGCCCTACTGCTTGGCCTGTGGGAGTCACGCGGTGGTGGGTCTCTCGCGCGTTTTGGGCGGTTCTTTGCTTCATCAACAGACTGCGCATCTCATCACAGATGCTGAACTCAATAGTCTTGTTCGCGATCTGCTGCGCACCGTTCCCGATCCCACGGTGCTCGATGACGATTCCCTGGATCATTCCCGCATGCCGTCTCTTGCCACCCGCAGCCAGCTCCGAGTCGCCAATGCCGCCCATCCGGTCTCAGGATTTCGCGCCGTAACGGTTCCCGAAGACATCGAGATACAGCCCGCCCAGCTCGACCTCGAGCCTGCCATCAGCGCCATTACCGAACGCGCCCAGCATCTCACCGGCGCCACAGGAGCTGCCATGGCGCTACGCTCCGGTGAAGAGATCGTGTGCCGCGCCCGTGCCGGCCGCACTGCTCCCGATCTCGGCGTTCGCTTGCAGACCGAAGGCGGAATCTCGGCGGAAGCAGTTCGTTCCGGCGAGGTCATGCTTTGTCACGACGCCGAACGCAATCCCCGAGTCGACCTGGCCAGTTGCCGCCGTCTCGGCGTTCGCTCCATCCTGGTTTCCCCGCTGCGCCATTACCGTCGAACCCTGGGCGTCTTCGAAGTTCTCTCCTCCTCCCCTGGCGCCTTTGACGAACGGGACGTCGCGACCATGCAGCTGCTTTCGAGCATGATGGTCGCCGCGATTTCCCGGATTTCCAGCCTGCAGCGTGCCCAGAAACCGCGCCGTGTCGTGGCTTAAGTTTTAGCGGACTGGAAAGGTAGTCCTATCGATTTTCTCGGGATTTGTTCTTCGCTGCATACTTTTCCAAAGACCCGAGTTAATATGTATCGGCAGGCTCCAGGTGTTGTATGGCTGCTCCTACCTCCCCTTCATGGAAATTTACGCAACCGAATCGCCGGCGCCGTGTGCGGCATCGTGTGCAGACCCCCGCTTACG
>JASHRE010000770.1 GCA_030037515.1 Candidatus Sulfotelmatobacter sp. | reverse complement strand
CTCCCGTCTCCCCCCGCGGTCGGGCTCATCCTCCGCCGACCCGGTTGCAATCAGACACAGTACTTGCTGACCAGACGAGCCTAGGAAATGCTCCGAGCTTGGCCCAATCATTGCGACCTCCGACACGGCGCCCGCTTTACGGGGCGAGGTGGGCAAGTTCGATGTGACGAGTCCGGCCGGCGGGGATTTATCACGTCACGGGCAAACTCCCATCCCTCGCCAGTAGAAAAAGCCTGCCGGCGTTTGAGTTGGCAGGCACCCTGTTCCGCAACTCACCCCGACAACTCGGAGCCGCGAAGGCAGAGCCTGCATACTTTACCGCAGGATATCCCTCATATCAATTAAGTCTATTGACTAACTTGAATTTTGCCCTGTGCTCTTGGCTTTTAGCCGAAGGCCCATCTGCGGGTTACAAGAAAGCCGCCCAAGGCAGGGCAGAGCAGTGACCGAGATCACAGACAGCGCCTTGCCGAGTTGCGGTATACTCCAATCACCCCGACACTTCAGTCTGCGAGGTGCGGTTCCGGGAGCCGGCATCGCTTGCATATCCGCGCGCTCTCTCGGAACGTTCATCCGGGCTGAACCGCTTCCCGTTTTTCTTTCAGAATGTGCCACAGAAATTCTTAGCTAAGGAGCTAACTACATGGCGACTGCAGAAGTGCGTCATACGCTGACCGAGCAACAAGCTCGCCAGCTTGCTACTGTCACCAAGAGTGTACCGATGATGGAACAGATCACGCCGCGCTGGCTGATCACGTTCCTATCGTGGGTGCCGGTGGAAGCCGGCGTCTATCGCGTGAACAAAGTCAAACCCACTCGTCCGGGAACCCGCACCATCGAGTGTGCGCCTGACGAGGAGATCGATCTGCCTGAAATCTACGTGGACTACGAGGAGAAGCCCCGCGAGTACCAACTGAATGCGGTGACCAGCGTTTTGGATGTGCAAACTCGCATTTCCGATCTGTATCGCAGCCCGCATGATCAGATCCGGGAGCAACTGCGTCTGATGATCGAGAAGGTTAAAGAGCGCCAAGAGCGGGCACTCATCAACAACACCGAATACGGCCTGCTCAACAATGTTGCCCCGGAAATGAAAGTTAAAGCCAGAAACGGCACTCCGACTCCAGATGACCTGGACGAACTGATTGCCCGGGTGTGGAAGGAGCCAAGCTTTTTCCTGGCACATCCGCGCGCAATAGCGGCCTTCGGGCGGGAATGCACGCGCCGCGGGGTTCCGCCACCGACAGTCACGATGTTCGGTTCCCCGTTTATAACTTGGCGAGGGATCCCCCTGGTCCCATGCGACAAACTGCCGTTGAAGGCTGAGACGACCGACATCCTTCTGTTGCGCACCGGCGAGAAAAAACAAGGCGTGATTGGCCTGTTCCAGCCCGGGCTGCCCGGAGAAGTGTCGCCGAGTTTGTCCGTTCGATTCATGGGCATCAACCACAAGGCAATCGCCTCGTATCTGATCTCTCTCTATTGCTCCATTGTGGTTCTCACCCAGGACGCAGTTGGATTACTGGAGAACGTCCATGTCGACAAATACTTCGAGTACAAATAATGGGGCAAGCAACGGGGCGAGTAGGCCGAAAAGCAGCGCACCGGCAAAATCGTCCTCGTTGAGCGGCGAAGGAGCCAGACAGTATCCCTTCGGTACTTTCTCATTACCCGACCCGGCCACCCTAGAAAGACTCGCAAACGAGTTTTTCAAGGCCATGCCCCGTGATCTGGCGAATGGAGACGGCAGCATAGAGGAGGCTGAGGCTTCTCCAGAGAACGAGGCGGGAGAAATTCCGGTCTCGATGTTTGAGGAGGTCCTCCCGGTTAACGAACCTTGGGCGTCCGCAACTGCTGCGAATCCCCAAGCCCCACCTCCCTACGCTCAACCAGGTCCGTTGACCGAGTCCGATCTGCGGGCAATCGCAGCGTCGCTGGCGGGCTCGACGGCGTTTATTCCCGGAACATCAGGAACAGCGCCGCCTCCGCCCGTGCCGGGTGCACCGCCCGCATTTCTCGCGGAGGCAAACGCGTCGCCCTTCGGCGTGGCGCCGCCACTACCGCCAGCCAGCGAACTGTTTTCTTTCCCGGGAATCTCGGCGGCGCCGAGCTCACCGCCAACGAGTCCGCCCGCAGGGACAGATGTCAGCGCTCTACCACAATCGACCGCAGGGACTCCCCTGTTCCCGGGTGCGACGCCTTATTCGGTCGAGGGCGAAAAAGGCACATCTCCGGGAGCGTCGCCGATTTGGCCACCGATGAACGACTGGTTCTCATTTCCCCGCGTTCCGGCTATGCCGGACGTGCGTGGCATCGAAACCATACCCAATCCTCCGGCTCCGCCTACGTCGCCGTCGGCTGCGCCGCCGAGCACCGCAGGGGGAACTGAGGTTTCCGCAGGTCATGACGTAAAAGGGATAACACCCTCCGCGCCGGGCCACTCGACGTCCCCGAAGGGCGTGGCGGAAACTTCGACCGGCGCACAGAGTGCCACTCATCCCTCCGCGCCAACATCACAGCCCTCATCGAGCGATTTGTTTTCTTTTCCCGAAGTGCCCAGCGTGCAAGCGGCGCCGGGCATTCCGGCACAGCCTTCATCATTGCCAGCATCCCCCTCAGCGGAGACGGACCTGCCCAAAACAAGTCCGCCTCCGACAGCGGGCGCCCTGTCCAAGCAAGTCCAGGCCACGGTCGCCGCGCCTGCCAATGGAACTCACAAGGCTCCGGGAGTGGCGTCTGGCGTTGAAGCCTTTGAATTTCGCCCCGACCTGGAGCCAACGGAATTAGGGCTTGCGAAGCGCCCGCTGGATGCCAGGCTAATCCGGCACGACTTTCCGATTCTGGAAGAACGCGTGCATGGCCGCCCACTCATTTGGCTCGACAACGCCGCAACCACCCAGAAACCAAAAGTGGTAATTGATCGACTTGCGCAATTTTACACACACGAAAACTCCAATATTCATCGCGCTGCTCACGAACTGGCCGCGCGGGCAACGGACGCTTACGAAGGCGCACGCGAGAAAACTCGCCGCTTTCTCCATGCGTCCTCACCCGGCGAAATCGTTTTTGTGCGCGGCGCGACCGAAGGCATCAACCTGGTTGCGCAAAGCTGGGGTCGGCGTAATGTGCGTGAGGGCGACGAGATCGTCATTACATGGCTTGAACATCACGCCAATATCGTTCCGTGGCAGATGCTTTGTTCAGAAAAGGGCGCACGTTTGCGGGTTGCCCCGGTGAACGATCGAGGCGAGGTGATTCTCGACGAGTACGAGAAGCTGCTTGGCCCGCGTACGCGCATGGTGGCGTTCAGCCAAGTTTCGAATGCGCTCGGCACCGTCACCCCAGCTCACGAGATGACCGAGATCGCGCATCGCTATGGCGCCCTTGTGTTGATCGACGGGGCTCAGGCAGTCTCTCACATGCCGGTCGATGTCGAGACCCTCGATTGCGATTTCTACGTTCTCTCCGGCCACAAAGTCTTCGCGCCCACCGGAATCGGCGTGCTCTACGGAAAGCAGGATCTACTCGACTCCATGCCCCCGTGGCAAGGCGGGGGCAACATGATCTCAGACGTCAGGTTCGAGAAGACTACATACCAAGCGTCGCCAGCTCGTTTCGAGGCGGGCACCGGAAATATTGCCGACGCCGTTGGCTTGGGCGCGGCGCTTGATTATGTCGAGGAGGTGGGGAGGGAAAACATAGCTGCTTACGAGCACGAGCTCTTGAACTATGGCACCCTGAAACTGCTGACGGTGCCGGGGCTGCGCCTGATCGGCAATGCCGCCGAGAGGGCAGGTGTCATCTCATTCGTGCTCGATGACGTTCGCACAGAAGATGTCGGCGTTGCCCTCAACCAGGAGGGCATCGCCGTGAGGGCGGGCCATCATTGTGCGCAACCCATACTGCGGCGCATGGGGGTTGAGAGCACCGTGCGGCCGTCGCTTGCCTTCTACAACACCTGTGAGGACATCGATGCGCTGGTGGCGGCCTTGCTGCGTCTGCAGGCGGGACGCGGACATCGCAAACTCTAAATCCTCTGGCAAGCTCTTGAAGCTCTTGACAGGGGGCGGCGTGTTGCCGCCTCCGTTTTTAAAATTCGCCGGGAGGGAATCATCTTGTCATGAAAATCGCAAATGATGTCACCGAGTTGATCGGGCGCACGCCGCTTGTACGTTTAAACAAAGTTACCGAAGGCTGCCCGGGAGAAGTCGTAGCCAAGCTGGAAAGTCAAAATCCATGCGCTAGCGTCAAGGACCGCAT
>JASHRE010000769.1 GCA_030037515.1 Candidatus Sulfotelmatobacter sp. | reverse complement strand
GCCGCGGATCGGCTTTGAATTCCGGCGCCGCAATCACGGTAAATTCAGGACGATGACACCTCAATTCCTCAGGGTCGGGGCGAATAAACAACTGGCGCACGAACAGGTTGTGCCAGGAATACTCGTTGATGATGCGCACCGGCAACCGATAAGCCGGATCGGCGCCGCAAAAAAGATCCTGCACAAAAAGATCGCGGCCGCGCAGATGTTCCACGACGCGTTCATAAAGAGCGTCGAACTTTTCCGGCTCAATGGATGCGTTCACCGGTCCCCAGGCCACCTCCGCGGTGGCCTCGTCTTGCACGATGAACTTGTCCTTTGGAGAACGCCCGGTGCGATTCGTATAACCAACCAGCGCTCCGTTGGACGCCAGTTTGGCCTCATCCCGTTGAATGGAGTGCTCGACCAAAGCCGCAGGGGAGAGATTGAAGTAGGTTCTGCCTTCACTGAGCAACTCGGCTACGTCTCTGACATGCATCGTTGTAGCCATAACCATCTCCTCTATCTAGAACGGCAACGAGAAAACGGCAGGAAAAAAAACGCTCTATTCTGCCTCAAAAGCCCTTCTCTTGTCCAAGCTACAGGATCACATGCTGAGATGCATGGCGTCCAGTTTTCGGATGGCAGTGAGATTTCTGGAACCTGAAATGGGGATCGAGCCGTGGACTCGTGAAATCCGAAGCGACGCCAAATGCTCTGTCCTCAGTGATCGGCTTCGAGTATCAGCTTTTGTACTCGCCAGTTCAACAACTCACTCACGTAAAGGGCACTCGCCGACGGACACGCGATTTCGTGGATCCATCCGAACTGCTTGAGTTGTTTGCCGGATTCTCCCAAAACTCCGAGAACTCTTCCCTCCAGAGTGAGCTTATAGATTCGGCCGGGGTAGGCATCGGAAACATACAACACCTGGTTCGGCGCCGGTGTGATGCAGATCGCCCAAGGCGAGCCCGGCGCCATGGTCTGAGGACCTTTGATGGGCAACACCGGCTTATTGCCAATGGCCGGACGAGCGTTCGGATCGAACGGCACATCGATCGTGATCTGGCGAAGGAATTTGCCTTCTGTATCAAAGACCTGGATGCGGCGATTGCCGCGGTCGGCCACGTAGACGCGGTCTTCGCCGTCGACGGCAATGCTGTGGGGAGTGCTGAACTGCCCGGGCTGGTTTCCTGGCTCTCCCCAGCTCATAAGCCAGTTGCCATTGTTGTCGACCTTGGCGATGCGCGAATTGATATAGCCGTCGCTAATGTAGGTGTTGCCCGCCTTGTCCCACGCCATATCGGTTACCTGGCGAAACATCCCGTCGACGGGCGGCAGTGGCGGGCTGACATGCGGAAGAGGTCCTGTCTTGTCGTCTGAAGCCTCTTGCTTACGTCCGAAAACCATGAGTACGCGGCCCTCGGGGCTGAATTTGACGACCATGTCCGAGCCCTTGTCGGCTACCCAGATGTTGTCCTGCTTGTCGACCTTCACAGCATGGGCAAACGACCAGGCATAGAGGTGGTGGCCAACCTCGCGCAGAAATTTGCCGTTTTCGTCGAACTCGAGCAGCTGGGCCGCCGCAGCTGCGTAGGCCGGACCGGTCGTGTTGCCGCGCGACAGGACAAAAATGTGTCCCCTGGAATTGACGGCGACACCCGCCGCTTCGCCGAGATAGAGGTCGGGCGGAAGCTTCAGCAGGTCCGGAACCGACTGGAACGGAATCTGTCGCACCTGGGCTTGTTGCGCAAACAAGGAGTTGGTCTCAAGAAGCAACAGTAAAAGCAGGATGGGTCTCATCAAGATCTCCCGAGAAAACCAAAGGTCACAGTCCAATCGTTGACAGCGAGCGATCACACTGGAAAACAGGCGCGGGGTCAATCAAGGTGAATCGCAATCTCGCGATGGTTCGCTCCAACATCTAAAGCAGTCCGGCTGAAGCAATTTCTCCAAGCCCCGAGTTCGGGGCTGTCATCGACCGGTCCCTCGCTACCCGGGACAGCTTAGTTTAGTAGGCTGGTAGAGTACAGCGTGCTACCTTGATATCACAATGAAGCTGATTCGATTTGGCGAGCCCGGCCAAGAGAAACCGGGAGTCCTCTTTGACGACGCGACAGCCGTGGACGTTTCAGCCTATTTTCGCGACTATAACGAGGAGTTCTTCGCAAAGGATGGTCTCATTGAGCTCCGGCAATGGTTCGAGGATTACGCTCCCTCCCTCACTCGTGTTTCGATTCCCGGCCTTCGCTTGGGTCCGCCGATTTCCAGACCGAGCAAGATCATCTGCATCGGACTGAACTTCCGGGATCACGCAAGAGAAAGCAAAATGGAAGTCCCCGGAGAACCTGTCTTGTTCCTGAAGGCAACAACGTCTCTGGTCGGTCCAAACGATTCGGTTTTCATTCCTCGGGGGGGCCAAAAACTGGATTGGGAAGTGGAATTGGCAGTGGTGATCGGCAAAGAAGGAAAATACATTGCACAAAGTTCTGCCTTTGACTACGTCGCGGGATACGTCCTGCACAATGATTACTCGGAAAGAAGCTTTCAACTGGAGCGCGGCGGGCAATGGGTGAAAGGAAAAAGAGCCGACACTTTCGCGCCGCTCGGGCCCTTCCTTGCCACGCGGGACGAAATCCCCAACCCAGGCCAATTGGCTATGTGGCTAAAAGTGAACGGCGAGTATCGGCAGAATAGCACGACCGCTAACATGATTTTTGACGTGCCATACCTGGTCAGCTACGTGAGTCAGTTCATGCGGCTGCTTCCGGGAGACGTGCTTAGCACTGGGACTCCAGCCGGCGTAGCCCTCGGTTTGTCCACGCCCCGGTACCTGCAAACGGGTGACATTGTGGAATTGGGAATCGAAGGGTTGGGCACTTCCAGGCAGCAAATCATGAAGGGATGACAGAGACTGGTTGTCCTGAACCCCTCACCCTCAGATAAATTTTGGGGTCACCAGCCAACAAGAATTTCAGCCTCGCTCTCGCAGCACATGGTGCTCGCCCGCTTGATCCCCGAACCGGAGGACTCTCTGCGATACCGACTCCGGACGCAAGCTCGACGACTACTGGCGGGTTGGTCCCAGACGTTCGTTGTGCTCGAAGATTTCGGCCAACTTGCGGATAATACGATCCTTGAACGAGAGAGGCTTCGGATCGGCGGCGTCCGTCTCATGTTTGTTTTCGATGGTTTTATCCAGAGCAGGTTGGGTCCCAGCAGCCATAAGATTTCTCTTTCTCCTGAAAACTCGATCGACTTAGCGCACAGCGTGGCGGAGATTCTTTCCACCCAGATGGAAAGACTGCGCCCAGGATCGCAATCGCTAATTTAGAGCGCACGCCAGGCGAGGGGCAGATCACGACCGGCGTAGGACTTCGGTGCCGCCGCTGGTCAAACTACACGGAGGCGGGCCGGGACTTTGTTTCCCCGCTCAGCGACTCCAGCGCGTGGCCGGCGATTTGAGCCAGCGGCAAGACCACGTCGACCGCGCCGCGGGCAATCGCTTCTCGCGGCATTCCGAAAACGACGCAGCTGGCTTCATCCTGCGCGATGGTGATGGCACCGGTTTCCTTCATTTCCAGCAACCCTTCAGCCCCGTCGTCGCCCATCCCGGTCATTATCACCCCGACGGCGTTTCGTCCCGCGGAAACTGCGACGGAGCGAAAAAGAACGTCGACGCTGGGGCGATGGCGCGATACAAGGGGGCCATCCATGATATTGACCACAAGGTTTGAAAGGTTGTTGTTGACGACGCAGTGGAAGTTGCCGGGCGCGATCAATGCCGTACCGGGACACAAGGCAACGTCGTCGCTGGCTTCACTGACTTCGATCACACAATCCTGGTTCAGCCGGTTGGCAAAAGCCCGGGTGAAGTTTTCAGGCATGTGCTGCACCACCACGATTGGCGGACAGTCCAACGGCATGGCGGCGAGAAAAACGCGCAGGGCCTCGGTTCCCCCGGTGGAGGCGCCGACGGCGATGAGACCATGGGAGGGGTTCGCGGAGCAAGAGCTGGCGCGGGCTCTGGCGCGCAAAGGCAGCACAGCGTCGGCACTGAGCCGGGACTGGGGCGGGATCTTTGGCTGAGGTATGATTCGGGCCTCGGCGGCGCTCCAAACGGCGTCGAGAAGAAGTACTGCCGACTCGTGCAGGAAGTCACGAACTCCCAACTTCGGCTTGGTGATGATTTCGACCGCGCCCTCTTCGAGAGCGCGTAGAGCGAGGTCGGTGCCTTTGGCGGCTAGGCCGGAACAGACCACCACGGGAATGGGCGACTCGGCCATAATCTTGCGCAGAAACGTCAGCCCATCCATGCGCGGCATTTCCAGGTCGGTAATGACGACGTGAGGGCGTTCCTTTTGCATTTTGACGCTGGCAATCAAAGGGTCCGCCGCAACACTGACCGTGATCCTTTGGTCGGTTTGCAGAATCGCCTGCATGACCTGCCGGACCATCGCGGAGTCATCCACCACGAGCACGTGTAACTTCTCGCGTTGTGAGTCCTGGGCGGTGCCTGATCTGTTGCGTGTCGAACAAGACGGGACCGGCGTCGGGGCCGGATTGGACGGACTCTTATTAGTAAACACCATGCTCGCCCTCCCGTGCATACACAGCCGGAGCCAGGATTTTTAACTGCGAGCGGATGGTGCTCAGGTTTTCGGCTTGGCCCACGAATAGAAGCCCGCTGCGGGCCAGACAACGGGTCAGACGTTCGATCGTTTTCTGCTTGCATTGCAGATCGAAATAAATCAGCACATTGCGGCAGAGAATCACATCGAAGTGGGCGTCTGCTGGATAGGGGTCTTGGATAAGATTTAACTTTCGAAAATCGACCATCGCCTGGATTTCGGGCATGACCTTCATCTGACCTTCGTGCTGGGACTTGCCTTTCAGCATGTAGTCTTTGAGCAGAGGCTCGGGGATGTTGGCAGACTTCGTCAGGCTGTAGATTCCGGCTCGGGCCTGCGCGAGCATTCGGGTCGAGAGATCTGTGGCGAGAATGCTTACGTTCCAACCTTGCTCGGCTGGAAGATGCCTTCGAAACAACATCGCCAGGGAATACGGCTCTTCTCCTGAAGAACAGCCGGCGCTCCACAGACGAATCGTCTTCGAGCGGCCCCCTCGCTGGGCTTGGGCACGCCAACGTGGAACCGCCCGCGCGGCAAGGAATTCAAAATGTCTGGGATCGCGAAAGAAGCGGGTTTCGTTGGTGGTAATCGCATCGATCATCGATACACGTTCTTGGTGCTGATCGAGCTGCGTCACCAAGTCGTAATACTGAGCCAGGGTGGGAATTTGCAAGACGCGTAACCGTCGGGAGAGCCGTCCGCACAGCAGTGCCGACTTGGAATCGCCCAGCCAGATGCCGGTTTCCTGATGGATGAGGCGTTGGAATCTTCCAAACAGAGCAGGAGTTAGGGAAAGACCGGCGATTTCCCGATCCCAGGCCGGTGCCGCGGCTAATCCTTCTGGACGGGGCGCGGTCCGAGACAACGCTACACTCCTGATTCGGCGCCACGCGCAGCGGGGGATTGCGGAACGACGAGGCTGTCATCCCGGGAGGTGTGGGCCGAATCCGTCACGGCGAGAAATTCATCGGCCGACAGAACCTTGTCGATGTCGAGGATCAGACAGAATTTTTTCCCTATCCTTCCCATGCCCAATAGAAACTCGATCCTGACCCGCGTCCCGAAGGGCGGAGGCGATTCGACCTCATTTTCTGGAAAGTCGAGCACCTGGCTGACCGAATCGGCCATCACGCCCAGCGTCAGCGTCTCCTCATCGTAGGAAACTTCGGTGATGACGATGCAAGAGAACCTCGAGGCCTGACTCGCCGGCAAGCCGAACTTCACCGCCAGATCGATGACCGGAACCACATTGCCGCGCAGATTGGTGACACCGCGGATCCAGGGAGCGGTGTTGGGCACCACGGTAACCGTGTCGTACTCAATGATTTCCTTGACCTTCAGGATGTTAACGGCATACTCCTCGCCGGCAACGAAAAAGGTGAGATATTGTGCGTTGCCGAGCGAGTGCGGCTTGACTTCTTTGACCGCTTCCATGATTTGCTCCTTCAGTCCTCTGTCCGAAGCGTTTCGATCCGTCACTGCCACTCCGTGTGGGTGCTTTTTTCGTCAGAACCGCGAGAAACCAGGTTCTTCCACCGTCTTGCCGCTGACCGGTTTTGCCGGTTTGAGTTCGCCCGGTTTGAGTTCGCCAAGTTCCATCTTCACGGTTTTGAGCTGGGGCAACATTGCCCAGTGCTTTTTTGCGGCATCGCGGTCGATCGAATTGTCATTGGCAACATGGAAGAACGTCATGATCTGCTGAAGCTGCTCGGACTGGGCAGCCAATTCCTCGGCGGTGCTGGAGAGTTCTTCGGCGGAAGATGCATTGCGCTGGGTTACGCTGTCCACCTGGGACATGGCGCGGTTGATTTGCGTGACCCCCGAGGATTGTTCCGTGGAGGCGGCGGTGACTTCCTGCACCAGTTCCGCGGTTCGTCGGATCGCCGGCACCAAGTCACCCAACAACTGGCCAGAGCGAACGGCGACGGATACGCTTTTCGAAGCGAGATCGCTGATTTCTTTGGCCGCCAGTTGGCTCCGTTCCGCCAGCTTGCGAACCTCGACGGCGACCACAGCAAAACCGCGGCCTTGATCGCCGGCGCGGGCCGCTTCAATGGCAGCGTTCAGGGCCAGCAGGTTGGTCTGATATGCGATGTCTTCGATCACCGAGATCTTGGCTGCGATCTGCTTCATGGCATTGACGGTCTCTTCGACGGCGGTGCCGCTTTCCTCAGCGGCGTGTGCGCCTTTTTCGGCTACCTCTTCCACCTTACGGCTGTTCTCGGCGTTTTGAGTGATGGAAGCATTCATCTGCTCGAGGCTGGCGCTGGTCTCCTCAACCGATGCGGCCTGCTCGCTGGTGCCTTGCGAGAGGCTCTGCGAAGAAGCCGCGACCTGCGCTGCGGCCGAAGCGACGGCAGACGAGCCTTCGCGGACATCATGAATGATGGCCGAGAGTTTGGCGCTCATATCGGACATGGACTGCAACAATTTTCCAGTTTCAGACTTATTGGTCACAAGAATCGGGCGACTCAGGTCGCCAGCAGCAATGGCCTCGGCATGGTCGACCGCCTGCTGAATGGGCCCGGTGATGCCCCGGGTGATGGCGAAGGCGCCGGCGCCAGCAAGAAGCAAGGTGATCACGAAGACCAGCAACGCCGCCCGGCGCGCTCTGCTGTAGGAATCCGCGCTTTCCTTGATGCTCTTCTGCACGGCGTCGGACTGAAGATCGATAAACTTGACCCAAGATGCGCGATATACGGTAAGAGCCGGGATGACTTCATCCATCAAAACGATCATGGCCTGATCGTGCTTTTTGTCCGCCAACAGTTCCTTTGCCTTCTGTCGAAGGGAGACGTAGTCATTGCGATTCTGCGTAACCACCTCGAACATATCTCGTTCCTGCTGAGAGCTCAGACTCTTCTCGATTTCGGCAACTTCCACCCCGATATTGTGGCTGATCTCGTCGTTTTGCGCGTTCAGTTTCTGTTCTCTTGCCGGGTCCGTGGTTTCAAACAGCTGCATGGTGATGCGGGCGTTGTCTGTGGAGTTTGCGATGGTGTCGTTGGTGAGTTTGGTGGTGTTGAAACGGGTTTCAAATTCGGCCGTGGTCTTCGCATTCAAGCGGCCGAGCCAACTCAACTCCAGCGCCCCTAAGACCGACAGGACCAAGAGCAAAAATCCGAATAGAACGCCTAATCTGGTTCCAATTTTCCAATCCTGCCAAGTCTTCATAACGGTGAACCTTTCTCTGGTTAGTCAACTCCGCATCAACAAATTTTGTCAGCCGATTTGCGCCTGCAAGCCGGACTGCATCATTGCTTGCAAAAGGCCGGGCACGTCGATGATCAGCCCCACGCGTCCATCGCCCAGGATCGTCGATCCGGCAATGCCGGAAACGCCCCGAAACAGCTTTCCCAACGGCTTGATGACGGCTTGCATACCCCCCAGCAGGCGATCGACAGCGATTCCGGCATGGAATTCGCCGACCTTCACCACAATCACGTTTTCCCGGGCTGAAGTTTTTGCGGGTTGGCCGAACACCTCGCGCAAGCGAATAAAAGGTAGCGCGCTGCCGCGCAGGTTGAGAACGCCGCTTCTTCCCGATTTTGTGTGTGCCGCCGTCAGTTCTGTG
>JASHRE010000768.1 GCA_030037515.1 Candidatus Sulfotelmatobacter sp. | reverse complement strand
GGTTTCCAGGTTGATGCGGATGACAGGCGCTTTCAGCTTTTCGTAAAGCCGCTGCAACACGTCTCCGCTGGCCCGGTCCAATTCTCCGATCACCGTTTTCGGCGGCGAGCGAAAATCCTTTACCGCCGATCCCTCGCGCAAGAATTCGGGATTGCTGCACACGCCGAAATCCACGCCTGCTCTTTTTTTGGAGAATTCTTCCAACGTCGGAATCACGATTTTGCGCATGGTGCCCGGCAGAATCGTGCTGCGAATGACGACCGTGTGCCTCGTGTTCTTTGTACCGAGGGCCCCTCCGATCTGTTCACAAATGCGCCGGATATAGCGCAGGTCGAGATTGCCGTTTGGCTGGCTCGGAGTGCCGACGCAAACGAAGGAAAGTTCAGTATCGCGAATCGCCTCGGCTGGATCCTCGGTCGCGCGAAGGCGTCCTTCCTTCACCGCTGTCGCTATGATCTCGTCAATCTCGGCTTCGATCACCGGCGAGCGCCCGCTGTTAATAAGGGCCACCTTGGTGTGCACTGGATCAACGCCCAACACGAGGTGTCCTTCGTCAGCCAGGCATCCGGCCGAGACCGTACCTACATAACCCAAACCGAAAATGCTGATCCTCAAGACGCTCTCCCTTTTCGCTCAATACCGGATTTTCCTAAGCTGCGCGACGCCCGTCGGAAAGTCCGGCGTTAATGGCAGGTTCGTGGAAAGATTTGTACAGGCCTGCTAAGGCACAGAGCATGGTTGCTTGTCCCCAGTGGAGAGTTGCAGTCTTGTTCACCAAGTGAGATGAGTACCGCCGGTAATAGAAATATCCAGTTGGGGCCTGCATGTGCTTGGTTGTCCACCGAGCCACCTTCACTGCGAGCGGCAGACTATCGGAATACATCTCCCGGAAGAAGACAAGAGTGTCAATAGCCTGCGAGCAGCACTGGATATCTAAGGGAAGAGTCTTGCGGTTATAGTACCTGGGAGTACCGTCCGGGAGGAAGAAGGTCTTCTTCCAGTATTCGTACCCCTTTCTCATCACCGATTCGAAGTTACTTTCGGCCGTGCAATCCAAATAGTACTTGAAGGAGTCGAGAACGTAGGCGGTATGGAAGTTGTGGATCCAATGGATTTTCGCATCTTCGCCGTAGTACCAGGAACCATCAGGCCTCTGGCGTTGCGCCGTGTATAGGAGTGCTCGCCGGGCCAACTCGAGGCACGGCTTATCCCCCGTATGACGGTAAATCCGTGCCAGAAGACTCGCACCTAACGTGTTTGAATTGTGGACCTGACTATCCAAGCCGGGCACATAGCTGATACAGGTAGCGTCACCGTGATTAAACTTCTGAATATCGCGCATAATGTGTTGACATGCGCTGTGGGCGATCTCCAGATACTGGTTCGTGCCGAGTTGCTCATACCCGTCCAGAAAAGCGTGGCCGATGTGAGATGTCCAGACAATTGTGGGGACGCCTTTGGGCAGGTAAAATCCACGCGACTGGTAATCGAAGTGGTTGCCCCAGCAGGCTCCGCTGTATCCTTTGGACTGATTCTCGATCAGCCATCGCAGACAGAACTCGGCGCGTTCGCGCCATATTGATTCGCCTGTTGATTGATGCAGTCGGAGAAAGCCTCGGGCCAGGAAACCCATGCCTTTTGTCGAACGGTTCTTCTTGATTCCGAGCAGGGGGCGGGGGTTTAGGATGAAACGGCGTACCACCTGCTGGAGCACCTGTCGGGGAAACTTTTTTTCGAACGTAAAAGGGCGTAGGAATGTTGAGCTGAGACCGTCAAACGTATCGTATCCCTTGTAATCATTCACTTCGAGCCAGTGGAACAAACCTTCGATCGATCTGCGGACTTCGCTCTTGGCCATGGAGAGGTCATTGTCGACTTCGATCTCCTTGTTGCCGATCATCTGAAGACATCCTTTCAGGAGTTGGCCGGAACTAACACGTAGTTATCATCGGGTAGAAGCCTGCTTGTTAGTCAGGGCGCAGCCTACATTCGGTCATCTATCGCAGTTTGGGCCGCAGATGTTCCAGATAGTGTTCCGGTGCAGGGTCGCGGAGCAGTTGTTCGATAACTGGCTGTAAGTAGGCTATAGAGCGAATGGGCGAGAGGGCAGGAGCCTCTGCCGGTCTGGCGAGCCTGCGGAGTGACGCCGGCAGGAAGGCCGACTCGACCACACACGGAGCGACTCCGCGTTCGTGGAGTCGACGAGCGAGTCGCCGATCTTAGTTAGGTGCTGGCGCGCATGGAGTCACTGGAGGCCCTAGGTACAGAGCCCTATAATAAGTACAGAGTGAGGATCTTGTTGACATAACTGGCGTTTCCCGGACCGTGGAGGTGAGGACTCACTTTGTCTTTTTGTTGACATAGTTGACCAGCTCTGCAGCTTCAGATCTGTCCTAATCAATGGCGGTTCGATGTGCTCACATAGAACAGCCAACGGCGTTGCCGCCTGCTTTGTCTATTTCGCCCATGACGGCCGCAGGTGGACACCGAAAGTCTTTGGCTGTCGTGCCTTCCCGCAAAAATTCAGCTTGTGGCAAACACCGAAGTCGAGCGCGCGGCTTTTGGCTCGAGAATTCCTCTGGCCTAGGAATCACGATCTTGCGCATCGTGCCCGGCAAAATTGTGGTGCGGATAATGATTGTGTGGCGTTCGCCCTTTCCCTTGAGGCCTTTACCCATGGGCTCGCAAATTCGGCGAATATATCGCAGGTCGAAATTGCTGTCGGGCTTGACTTGGTGTTGCGACGCATATAAAAGATAATTCCGCATCCAGGATTGCTCGGGTTGGATCACTCCTTGCTCGCCACGTCCATGCTCGGCGAGGCAACCCGGGGAAACTGCGCCGACATAGCCCCAGCCAAAACGCTAACCCTCATGCTGGAGCCCTTCGGCAGCGGCCGTCAAAACTCCAGGGAATCGCAGAATCAAAACTCTACCGCGGGTGCACAGCCGTGCTCCGCCCTCCGACAAAAACTCGGAGGTTCTAGTTCCAATTTTTTGTGTACTTGAGTGATATTGACTCCTGCCTCAAGAGGGGTAGTACCATTCCCCCTATGATTACCAACCCCCCTACGAAAACGATCATCGCGAGAATTTGTTGTATCTTGGTCTTGGCTGTTTCGGCTAGTGCTACGAACTACACAGTAAAGTCTGGCGGTGGAGGTAGCTATACCACCATTCAAGCGTGCGCAAACGTTGCAGTTGCCGGCGATACCTGCACGGTCTTCGCAGGTTCTTATGCTGGCTGGACTCAAACCAATAGCGGTTCTGCTGGCGCTCCCATCACGTTTACCGTCAATCCAGGCGACACAGTATACATCACCGGCACCGTGACCGTTACGAATACGAGCTACGTCACGATTGGAGCCCCCGACTCAGGAGGCGGATGTGCCAACGGCGGGAGGACGACCGGGGCGGGCGGAGCCAATCCGAGTTTCAACGTTGGTGGATGTTTTGTTTTCCAGAACGCCGGAATTCAAGGACCGCAGTGCGCCAGCGGCAATCATACGAACTACTTCCATTTTACCTATAACACCAGTGAAGGTGCAAGCTCCGGTTCGAGTCCAGCGTCAGTCATAAACTTCATGCAAGGCAAGGTGAACGGGACCAGTTGTGGCACCGGCGGATACGTCGATACGACCAGCAGCAACAACTACATCGCTCACAATGACGTGAACTGGAATCTCAATCCCCCGAGCGCACCGTTCTGCAATTATCAATTCCTTATCTACGGGAACAACAATCTATTGGAGTACAACGACGTTCAAGGAACCGGGGCGCAGCATTTCAGGGTAGGCGGAAATTACAATGTTGTCCGATTCAATTACGCTCACGACGACAATGGAGATATAAGTCTGGGATGCGGCCAGTCGCCGGAACATATCGACTTCTTGTTCCAAGAGGGCGGTGATGAACCATCTCTGAGTTATTCGCTTATGGAGAAAAACGTCTGGGAGAACTGTTCCAACGACTCCGGGAATTGCAAACTTTCCTTCGCTCGTGCAGACGCCAATGATGCCTACAGCACGTCGAGTACCGTGGTTGTCCGGTACAACTATGGTGAAAATCTTGATGGCAACTTCGGCGGGGCAGGTGACAATTCCGACGGCTCCAATACTACTCCAAACTGGCACAGCTACAACAATACTGTCGCTACCGGAAGCAACCAGACGAACAGCGGCGCGTGCGGAACTTACCCTTCCGGCGTATCTGCGATCAAGAACAACATTTGCTACAACACTCAAGGACCAAACGGCTGGTCTCCTTTAGATCCGACCAGCGGTGGAGTCAATAATGGTGACATGGTGTACAACACCACCTGTACTGCAAGTTGCACTTGGAACGACGGCGGTCCATGGTACGTCAATGAAGCGACTTATTCGCGTCTCGCCAATCAGAATCCGAATTTTGCCAACTTCCCGACTGACGGCACAGTAAGTTCTGGTTCGCGCGCTCTGGTGGCCAGCGCCAATGGTGGCGGAGTGGCGCTGACAACGGTGTCGAGCGGTTGCGGCACTAACTCCTTGGTGGTGGGAGACGCAAGTTATTT
>JASHRE010000767.1 GCA_030037515.1 Candidatus Sulfotelmatobacter sp. | reverse complement strand
AGGGCACGCAGTTGAAGACCGGCGCCGATGGGCGCGCCGAAGTTGAATTTGAAGATGGCAGCAGCCTCCGCCTCGCGCCGAATTCCAACATCACTTTCAGCGCTCTGATTTTGAACGATTCGGGCACTCGAAGCTCCACGATCGACCTCGCCCAAGGATTGGTCTATCTGAATTGGCTGGGTAAAGATGAGGTCAATCTCAAGTTCTCGCGCGAAACCGTCGCGCTCGACCATCCTGCTCATTTCCGCGTTGCCGATGCCAGCGATCTGGCGGAACTCGCAGTCTTCAAGGGCGACGTCGATGTCAACGGTCCGGGGGGCAAACTCACCGTGGCCAAAAACAAGACTGCCAGCTTTGATCTTGCCGATAACGACAAGTCGAAGATAGCCAACAAGATTCAAGACGCCCAACTCGACTCGTGGGATAAAGACGCCACTTCCTACCACGACGAGTACGCGAAGGCGAAAAACAATGACCTGTCCCCTTACGGATACGGGCTGAGTGATCTCAACTATTACGGCGCGTTCAGCACGGTTCCCGGCTATGGAATGATGTGGCAGCCGTTCTTTACCGGCGTCGGCTGGGATCCTTTCATGGACGGCGTCTGGGGTTTCTACCCCGGCATGGGATACACGTTTGCTTCAGCATACCCTTGGGGCTGGTTGCCATATCGCTACGGCAACTGGATGTTCGTTCCCTCCATGGGCTGGATGTGGCAGCCGGGGATGTGGAGTGCGTACACGGTCATTCCTCGTTACACGGCGTCGGCGGTGGCGCCGATCCACGCGCTCGCACCTCCGGCGGGAACAACCAGGACGGTCGCGGTCGGCCGTGCGGCCGAGCCCACACTCACCTCTTCCCGTATGACCAAGGGATCGGCAGGACTGTTCGTTGCGCGCGGATCCATCGACAACATGCGCAACTTGAATCGCGAAGTCGAAAAGAGGGGATTCGTGAACGTGCGACCGATGCCCCAATTTGCGGTTCAAACCGCGCACCGGTCCGGTTTCGGAGGACAGCCATTCGGCGGGGAAATGGAGGGACGCTCTGCGGCCACCGCGTCTACTACCTCGAGCGCACCTGCGAGCAGTTCCACGGGACATTCCTCCGGCAGCGGCCATCACTGAGTTTCCACTGCAAAGCAGAGAAAGCAGAGTGCCCCACTTTTCCTGGCTTCAGGGGGAGTGGGGCTTTCGTTGGTGTGGTAAGCGTGAGTTCGTCACACGTTCTAAGGCGCGTTGCGGCGATACGTGAAACCCCAGCGGCCGAGAGTCTCTGCCAGATTTGAGCTTGCCGGTCGAACTGAAAACAAACGGCCTTTGGAGCCTGCGTTGTGGCATTAAGAACCCAGCCCACGGCCGAAGCCGTGGACGAGAATGGGAAAAATCAGCAAGCCCCGGAGGGGCGACAGAGCCGTCAGATTCGGTGGTGCCGGGAAAGCGAACAAGCCGGGTCCGGCGCTAGTAGCGGACGGCGCCCCGCTCACGAGGGACTCTTCAGCCACGCTCAGGAGGTAGACCCACGAACATTTCCGCTCACAGCACCACCACGCCCGCGTACCCCACAACCATATCGCGGTCGCCAGAAACATCCCCCGACGTCGCGTACTTCACCAAATCCGCTGACTTCGCGCCCAGCTGCCGCGCTGCGGTCAACATGGTCACGGCCGGTCCAAATCCGCACATGCTGATGTCCTGCTGCGTGACCACGTCATAAAGCCCGCGCGGATCCAGCGCAAGAATCCGTTCGATCGCACGATGATCTTTCACCCTTGTAACCGCGTCCGACTCGTAATGATTCATGTCGCTCGAGGCGACAATCAGCACGCGATCCTTCCGGGCCGCAATCACTCTCGCCAGAGCTCGTCCGAGTTCCTCCAAAGGATCAAATTGAGCCGTCCCCAGCGCGATCGGTACAAACTTCAGATCCGGCTGCCGCAACTGCAGAAAGGGGAGTTCGACCTCGGCGGCGTGTTCCGCACGATGCGCCGCAGAGTCCTCCTGCAGAAGCGGAAAACCCTGTTTCAGGGCGCCCGCCAGCTCCGTGTCGATGGCTACCGCTCCTAGCGGCGTTTCCCACGCGCCGTCGCTCATAATGGCCAGTGCACGCCCCATGCCCGTATGGTTCGGGCAAAGCACGATGCAGCGTTCTGGAATTTCAACGCGCCCAAACAGCGCGCCCGCAACATGTCCCGAATACACATACCCGGCATGTGGAGCGATGCACCCCAGGGCTCGGAGCGGCGCTTGATTCAACACCGTCGCTTGATCGAGATACCCTCGCGCCTGGGTGCGCAGATCCTCCGGATCTCGCGGGTAAAAACGTCCTGCAACAGCGGGATGACGAACCGTGGAAGTAACCATAGGCCCTCCGAACGTGAGCCCGTATAGCCTGCACATGCCTTGGCGCGGACCTGTAGAAAGCGAGCGCCCCTGCCCGCGCAAGAAGCAGCGGCCCTGTCCGCATCAACAAAATCAACCGCCAAGCGGCGGAAGAATTCAGCCCACAACGCAAAGCCGTGGGTAGCAGACCAAACGCGAGTGAGCCCCGGAAGGAGCGAAATACGTTAGCCCCGGGCGTAAGCCCTGGGTACGCCAACCAGTTTGGGAGAGAGTTCCCCGGGGGACGGCACCAGACCTCACCGGAACGCCACCCGTCGCGCCCTGGCCCATAACGTTCATGCTACGAGCCTTGCTCCAGTGAGCGCAAGGCGCGATAGATCGCTGCGCTCTGATCCAAACTCAAGGTCTCGGCCCGCGCTGTCGGCTTGACGTGAGCCTCTGCCAACGCCTGCTTCAACCGTGGTTCATCATATCTCGTTTTCAAATTGTTCCACAGCGTCTTGCGCTTCTGTCCAAACGACGTGCGCAAGAAATCGATGAATCCATCGCCTGCCACATCCAATTCCTGCTGTCGTGGTTCGATCCTCAGCCCGAGCACTGTCGAATGCACTTTTGGCGGAGGCG
>JASHRE010000766.1 GCA_030037515.1 Candidatus Sulfotelmatobacter sp. | reverse complement strand
AGCGGGAAGCGCTGCACCAGCGTGTGTGCGTTGGGCGTTACGGCAGGGTATGGGGTGTAGGCGGAGTTGTCACCGAAGACCGCCAACGAGGGGTCGCCGTTGCCGCCTACCACGTCGCCCAGAATCTGATCATAGGTGCGGTTTTCACGGATGATCACGAACACGTGCTTGATCAGTGACGGATCTCCGATCTTGTTCGGAATGGCCACCGGCGGGGCAAACCGGTTGCCTCCCCCTGCCGTCAAGATATTCTCCAGCAGATCCCAGTGGTTGTTCTGGACGACCTGCTGGGTCATCGCTGCCAGGGTCGAGGAGTTAGGAATGGAAACGATGCTGACGGTGCCAAGGTCCTGGTGGGTGTTGAAGTCGGTCACCCCGAATTCTTTTCCGTACGAATTTTCGGCGGTATCGGTGGGAGGCGGTGCCACACCGAAGCCAGTGGTGCCGATGCCCTTGTCGTTGGCAACGAGCAGAGTGTTGTCCGTCGCGTCCAGCACAACCGAGCTCGGGGCATAGCCGACCGGGATCAGGCCCACGACCAGCCCGAAGTTGAGGTCAACCACGGCAACCGAGTTGGCATTGTAAAGCGCAACGTAGGCAATGTTGTGCACGGCGTCGACCGCGATCGAATTCGGCCCCGCGCCGAAGGCCGGCAGCCCGAGGGGGATCGTCCACACCACTTGGTTGACGGTCGTGTCGATCACCGAGATGCTGTCGTCATAGGTATTGGCGACCAACAGCTTCTTGCCCCAGAAAGCCATGCCGGTTGGATGGTGGCCGGTCGAGATGCTGCCGGTGACCGTGAAAGTGGCCAGGTTCACCACGGAAACGGTGCCGGTGGCCGTGGAACCAGTCGGATAGTTGGCGACGACAGGGGTGCCATTGGAGTATTCCTGGAAGTCGCTGGCGGTAGCAATCCGGCCAGCCTCGTTCGAGACGTAGGCGGTGGTGCCGTCGGGAGAGATCACGACGCTGTGCGGGACGTTACCAACTCGGACCTCGGGGCCCTCGACCGGCGTTGCCGCAGTCAGGGAAATCTTGGTTAGGGTGTCGTTGTTGTCCAGCACGGCGTAAGCGGTCGTGGCATCCTTCGAGACCGCGATGCCTAGGGGATAGGAAGTGAATACCCCATCCGAGACGATCGAGTAGGTCTGACCGCACGGGATATTAATGCTGCCCGTAGTCCCCCCCGGGCTGTTCGGGAAGCAGGTGACGTTGGTCAGATAGTTTTGGCTGTTGACGTCGATCGGGACGCTGACTTGCACGGGGAAGGGGTTTGACCCGCCCGTGGATGTGATCAGACCGGTGCTCGGGCTGACGCTGGCAATGGTAACGAAGCTGCCAGGGCCGTAATCGCCGTCCTGGCTGAACAGCAAATGCAAGCCATCCGGCGTGTAGGCAATTCCGTTGTGGCTGCCGTCTGAATCGTAGCTGGTCCCGCCCGTTGAGTTCAGATAGGGCGTGCTGAAGGTCTGAAGGACGGCGCCGGTCTGCGTGTCGAAGATCGTGACCGGCTGTGGGGCGCCCATTTGAAGGACGGCGGCGGTGTGCGTGCTGGCATTGGGGTTCAGCGCGATGGCCTTCGCACGGGTCGTGATGCCGAGGTAAATCTGGGTGCCGGCGGGGGTAAGGATTGTGCCATCGCTGACGACCCACGGGTTGGATAAGGGCGCCGAGTAGGTGGGGCCGGTGGACGCGTTCGTGTTTTCGCCGGGCGAGTATGTCGGGAATGGTACGGACTGAGCGAGCGCCGGAACGCTCAGCCCAGCAGCCAGTACCCCGATGAGCCAACGGTTTATTCGGGATTTGTTCGCAGAGTTAGTTTGAGACCTTCTTCGCGACATGTAGCATTCTCCTCCTCAGGATTTTTTGCTCACGCAACCGGGATCGGTTGTGTGATATCGGGATGGAAATACAAGCAGCGCCCGCAGCCGCAAACTTAACGGGCGACCTATGTCGGCACCATGACGCGAAGATTACATTCTTGTCATGTTGGATTGCGGCCTCGGCGATCTCATTCCGAACGCCTTGGCGCACAGCAAGGAGGGCTGGCAGTCGCGCAGGCAGCCGGAGCGATTTGCCATCAGACTTGCCGGATTGGCGTTGGTCACTTTGAGCTTTGCTTTCCCGCCTGCCTTTCGAAGGCGGAAGCGATGAGGATACTAACCCGCTCGAGAGGAAGGCGACGAGCTGACAGTTGTGTTTTTAAACACGATCAAAACTAACGCCACCATGACGGAAAAGTTACAATTTTGTAATTTCACTAAATCTTGATTTGCCTTTCACAGAAACGCAACGTACGGCGACTAGCGTCCTTCGTTACTTAATCCGCGCCATATACCCCCACGCTGCGAGGAACTGATGCGATTAGCTGAAGGGCTACTCTACCAACTCACATGCTCGAAGTTCGACTTCATCATCCGGGTACTCTTACTGGCTGGAGGCGTTTTATTTCTGGCCGCACATTTGCCGGCGCAAGTTGATCGCGCGGGATTGCGAGGCACGGTCACGGATCCTTCCGGTCGCGTTATTCCGCAGGCGCGGGTGACCGCCGCACAAATTTCCACAGGGCTGAAACGCGAGACCACCTCCTCGGCCGAGGGAACATATGACATTCCCGAGTTGCCGGTGGGAAATTACATCATCACTTTTGAGCACGAAGGCTTTAAGGTGCTCACCTTCGTGGATGTCGAAGAAGTCATTGGCCAAACGCGGACTCTCGATGCAACTCTGGCTGTTTCCGGCAGCAAGGAACGCGTGGAAGTGTCCGCCAGTTCGGCGTTGGTGGACCGCAATACCAGCGCGGTGACCGGTTTGATCGAGAGAGAGCAAGCGGACGAATTGCCGCTCAACGGCCGCAATTGGGCCAATCTGACGGCCTTCGTGCCCGGTGCGATTGACACCGGCGGCAGCACCCAACGGACGATTCGCTTCGCCGGACGAGGCCTGGACGACAGCAACTGGACCTACGACGGCGTGGACGCAACGAACATAGTGAATCAGACGCAGCGCCAGTGGGTGCGGCTCGCCATTCCGCTGGACGCGATCGAGGAGTTCCGCGTCGATACGCTGATGGCATCTGCCGAGGAAGGCGCAACCGGCGGGCCGCAGTTGGACGTCACCTCGCCTTCGGGAACAAATCGCTTCCACGGCCGCCTGTTCGAGTTCTTGCGTAACGACTTTTTTGACGCGCCGGTGCCGGAATGGGCTTCGAATGGCGAGAAACAGCAGCCCCTTCGTCTGAATCAGTTCGGCGGAGCGCTGGGCGGCCCGATCAAGCGCGACAAAACATTTTTCTTTCTCGCTTCAGAAGCGTACCGGCAAAACTGGGGCTATCCCGTGAGCGGCTACGTGCCGAGCGCGTCGCTGGTTGCAACAGTTCCAACCTCGTCGCCAATCTACCCCATCATCACCGCCTACCCGGGCCCGGGGCCAAGGACAATTCTGACCCCGGACCCGAACTCTCCGGACGATGACCTGCTGACCTGCTCCTGCGCGCAGGTGGTCAACGAAAATTCGGCGATGCTGCGCCTGGACCAGCATTTCTCGGCGCAAACCACGGGCTTCGTGCGATTCAATTATGACCGGTCCGTCGATACTCAGCCGGTGTCGGCTTCGGCGACGGACCTGGAGCAGAGAGTATCGACGCCGGTCAATGGCGCGCTCGAATTGCTGCACATCTTCAGTCCCAAACTGGTGAATGAGGCCAAGTTTGGATTCAATCGCGCCACTTCCAACACTTATAACTCGAGTAAAAACGGCACCTTCTATGAGATGGTGATTGCCAACGGCCCTGCACCGGGATTCATCACCCAGAACTATAACTACGACAGCATCTACGTGGGCAACTCATTTTCGGGCATCGACAACCTCACCTGGATTCATGGCCGGCACACCTTGAAGTTTGGAGCGGAGATCCGCCGCATTCAATTGAATCAGGAATATGGAGAGCACGGAAAGATCACCTTCTCCACTATAGAGGATCTGGCCCAGAACCTGGTGGCAAGGGCCAGCCTCACCGGCAGCCTGCCGGTCAACCACCTGCGCAAGAACGATTATTTCGTTTACGCGCAGGACGAGTACAAGGTCACGCCCAGCCTCGATCTGAATCTGGGCCTGCGCTACACCATCTTCGATCTTTTCCACGAGGAGAACGGGTTGGCGAATCCCTTCGATTTCGCCACCTGCGGGCCGCAGGGATTCTGCGGTGTGGGCGCCAGCTTCGGCCAGCAGAATTACGGCGATGTCGATCCTCGCGTGGCCTTTGCCTGGACGCCGCCGTTAAAAGACGGCAAGACGGTCATTCGGGGCGGATTCGGCAT
>JASHRE010000765.1 GCA_030037515.1 Candidatus Sulfotelmatobacter sp. | reverse complement strand
GAAGCATGGCGTTCCGCAGCAGCCAATTCGCCTTAGTTTGATAACCACGTCCATCAGCTTTGAGCCAGTCGATGACGTCGCAATCCAAACGCATCGTTACAGGCTTCTTCTTTGGACGATAGAACTTGCCGATTTCGGCTCCGCCCCAGTCGAGAACCGGGGCCGCATCAGAAAAATCAATGTCCTCGTCTCTTTTTGCGGCGATGGCTTGAAGGTCTCGCCTCTGCTCCCTTGTGAGCCTTCTCATACGCTCTCCTTTCATGCGACTCAGCAGCGCGTGCCGAGATGATCCGAATGATTTACTCCTCTTGCTTTTCAAGAAACGTATGCACAACCAGTAGAATCGAACCTGGACCTATCGCTCCCACCGTTATCCATCGCTCCTCATCTTCAAAAGTGAAATCACGTTGCGTAATAGCGTACGGATCGTCGAAAACAAGAATCGCCGTCTCAAAGCGAACATGGTGCTTGCGAAGGTTTTGCCGATTCTTCTGCTCGTCCCATTCAAATCGCATAGCTGGTCGCGACCAAGACAGAATACAGTCTTCGTTTTACAATATCAATACATTTGTATTTACATTTAAAGGTCCCGCGACCCGCAACCGAGCCATGGCGCAGACGCAGAGAATGATTCAGTTCTGGAGGGTGAACAACAAGATTAGAGTAGTGACTAGAAGATCTTGTGGTTTCCGCACCTATGAAGCGATGGAAATCGCGCTATATCACACGCTAGGCCGACTTCCAGAGCCTCCATGGACCCACAGATTCTGCTGAGGAAGCCTGTTTTCCTGCTGTGCGAAGGAAACCCATTTCTTGCGAAACTGATTCGGAAAGCCGGCGAGGGAAGCTTCAGCAGACGCATTGACGGCCTTGCGCCAGTCGGTGAGGAAGTGACCATTGAAGGAAAAGGGAAGGCCGAACGACATGCAGGGCGAGCGCGACGCGATAAAGAAAACTGTGCGTGCGCCCTCGCCCATCGGAAAAAACGAACGGCAGGAACTCGACCGTGCGCTGCACCCAGAGCGGGGACGGCAGAATGTTCCCATAGGCCATCTGGCCTGATACAATAGGCCAAGAGGCGGACATGGAAACCGAAACAATTGCTGCGGTGTTAGGGGGACGCAAGGTACTGCACAAGATCATCAAAAAGCCCGACGATCTGGCACAGCTTGTGCGGGAGGGGCTGCCTGCAACGTCGTTGAGCTTCCTGGCGCAAAAACTCGATCTGGGTAGCACCACCCTGTCACGCAAGCTAGGGATCCCGCTGCGCACCCTGACTCGACGTCTTAGCAAGGGGTCGCGGTTAACCGCTGCGGAATCGGATCGCACGGTTCGGCTAGCGCGAGTGTTCGCGAACGCCGTTGAAATGATGGGGGACGAAAACAAGGCGGCAGAGTGGTTGCAATCCCCGAATCGTGCCTTGGGCGGAAAGCGGCCTCTCGATCAGCTTGACACCGACGTAGGCGCTCGGGCGGTAGAGGATATCCTTGGCCGCATCGCCTATGGTGTCTACAGCTAATGCGGTTCTGGAGGATATGCCGACGGCGATACGCTCGCGATGCAGCCAACGGTGAAGGGGCTCGTCTGTATGGTGGCCGTTGGAACAGTCGAGGGGTTCGCGTCGTGTATGCCTCCTCGTCCTTGGCTTTGGCGGCAGTTGAAACTTTTGTGAACCTGGAACCCAATCTGCGGCCGGCGGACCTTGTGTCAATTGAGGGGAAGATTCCCGAAAATCTTGAGATCGCCCGGCTTGATCTAAGGCATTTACCGTCGAACTGGTATCGAACCAGAGACGAGTCGCTCCGCAATTTTGGGGACACGTGGATAAGGGCGGGAAGGACTGTGGCTCTGCTTCTGCCGTCGGCTGCAATTCGGGGAGAATGGAATCTATTGTTGAACCCTGCCCACGCGGCGTTTTCACAAATAAAGTTCGGTGACCCGCAGCAGTTTACCTTTGACGAACGAATGTTTTCATAGCTCGCCGCTGCTCACCGCGGACCGATACGCGCTTTTGAGGAGGAAGAGCCCGAAAATTAAGACGGACGGCCGATCGACCGCCGGCCATCGGTTGTCAATTGATTTCGCTGGAGTCAGTGACTTGGCGAGGTTGTGGTTTTTCGGTGTGCCGTTTATCCCGAATGCGGCCTGACCGGCATACGCCGAATCCCGGATCTGCCGCATCGAGTGTTCGAAAGACTGAGACGAGCCTTCAAAACCGCAGCTAATCCGCTCCCGCACCTCCCGTCCTACTTCGCGCTGTTCAACAAGAGGCAACTCCGGATGCTTTCCCGCCTTCGTCCTCGGCGACAACCTTTTTCACTGATCGTGGAAAACGAGGTCAAGCAATCAGTATGAAAAACAAAGCCCGCACCGCGAAGGTACGGGCTTTGAAACGAGGTGGTCCTCTAGAAACGAACGCGCACGCCGACTTCGATGTTTCTCGGCTCTGCCTCGCCGTTGACTCCCACGCCATTGTTCGGCGCTGTGTTATACCCGAGAGCGCCGAAGCCGCCAGGGTTGTCCAAACCGAGGTAGTTATCGGTCCACTGATTATGATTCAAAACGTTGGCGAAGACGCCGTGGAATTCCAGGTTCACGCTTTCGGCCACGCGGATGCTCTTCTTGACGCTAAGATCCGTGTTCCAATACGCCACCCCCCCAAAATTCCAGAGCCGCCATCCCGGCTATCTATTCCCAGAATTGGATTACGCCAGTTCGAGGCTTGAAGCCCCCCATTCGGGAAATAGTTCACCGGGTAGCCAATGGTTTGAGTCGAGCAGAAGCCCGAGTAGGTGTTGCCAGGACAGTAGTAAGCATGACGGTTGGGAACGGGGCCGATGGGTACGGCATTCTCCATGTCATAGTCGGCGCAACCGACGCCATCGCATGCACCGAAGGATTGATAGTTACCAAAGGTGGTACTGATCTGCGTTGGAACGCCCGACCCGGCGGCGAATATCGTTGAGAACGTCCATCCGCCCAATATGCGGCCTAGCACGCCCTGCTGTCCCTTGTAGAAAGCAGGTTGGTAGATAAGGAACGTGTTGTAGATAAACTTGCGGTCCCAGGCCTGTCTGCCATATTGCTCGCCCAGATTGAACGCATCGAGGGCGTCGAGTTCGCTCTAGGACTGCGCCTGCGCTGCGGTCCCCAAAGCCTTCGACCAGGTGAAGTTCGACTGCATCGTCACTCCGCGCCAATCGGCCATTCTGACGGAAACGAAACCGGCGTTGTAATTGCCATAGCCAATGCTGGCGTTCAGATAAGCCCCGTCGGTAAACGCCCCGGAGCAGCCGTTATTGCCCACCCCACCCAGTGCGGCGCAGGTGGCCGGGATGGGAGTACTCTGCAGGCTGCGCGGGAAGTTGAAGTGGCCGTTGTCTAGATCACTCCAGAGCGCCCAGACCTGGGCGTTGACGAGATTGGTCGTGGCGGAGGGGTTCACCGGCGCACAATTGGTGCCAGGGCAACCTGGGCCGTAGGCTATTCCCTCGTTGAAGACCAGCGCTTGAGTGCAGCTCGAGAACCCAGTGCAATAGCCTGTGCCTTTAAGCGCGGCTTCAAAGAAAGGCTGTGGCGTGACGGATGTTGGGCCAGTTGTATTCGCCCCTTTGCAACCGCCGCCAGCCAAACCCGCAATGCCGCCGCAATATTGCAGCACCACGTTGTCGTAGGCTTGCTTAAACTGCTGACCACCGAGGGTCATCATGTAAGGAGCGGGGTTCAGTTCGACCGGCTGATACTCATGAGTGATTCGGCGCCCGATGTAGCCTACCTCCAGGGTCACTCTGCGGCCCACCTGACGCTGCAGGGTTAGATCGAACGCGTCAATTGCGTTCGCCCGGAAGTTCGGATCCAAAGCCTCGGGATCCGATGAAAAGGTGTTGTTGAACCCAGGATAAACTGGCTGGGGCAGCGTCGGAGTCGCCAGCGAGATCAGGGGGACGGTCGGGCCACCGTTGGCAGAAGCCGCTGACCCTATGCGAAAGGCTTGGGTCGAAGAAGCTCCCCAAGTACCTGCGTGCGCGGCCCCGCAAGCCCAGTTGCCCACGCCGGTGGCCAGGTTGGAGTCGCAAGACACCGGCTGTTCGAGGCCAAGTCCCAGCAGCGGCACCAGCACCTGCACCACGCCATTCGTGCGGCCGTATTGCCGGCCATAACCGCCCCGAAGGACCGTATCTTCATGTCCGAATATCTTGCCAGCCATCGTGTCGGCGTCGAAGTGCGGGTTCCAGGCTACGGCAACGCGCGGGCTGAATTCACCGTAGAACGGATTGTAAGGATACTTCAGCCCGTTGGCAGCGTTGCCTACCAGCGCAAACCCGAGTTCGGGATTGTATACCTGGCCCGCAAGCGCGGCCTTCTTGACATTGTTGAGGTAGGTCTCGGTCGAAACCGGCTCATTGGCCGCGTCTACCAGCACGGTCTGCTTTCCGTCCTGCTCGGTAGGCGGCATCTCCAGCGCATAACCCAAACCGTAGGTGAAGGTGAAGGTCGGTCTCAGGTGCCAGGTGTCGCCGAAGTAGACGTTGTAGTAAGGGATGGTGCTCACGTCGAACGCGTTGGACAGTGGCGGTTGCAAAGTCAGGTTCGTGCCGGTACGGGCAAACATCTGCGACGCTACAGAAACGACTCCCAGGGCTGTTGCGACTAGGGAATCGCAGGCTCCCTGCTGCACGGAAGTCGTTGGAGTCGT
>JASHRE010000764.1 GCA_030037515.1 Candidatus Sulfotelmatobacter sp. | reverse complement strand
TTGGCCGGCGCCGGTGTATGCGGTGCCGTTCTTGATCGCGTTGGTGAGATCCTCCAGCGTTATGTTGCGAACGGCCATCTTCGAGGGGTCGGCTTTGATGCGCACGGCCGATTGCGTCCCGTAGACGGCAACCTGGCTCACCCCGGGAAGAATGCTGATCCGCTCCCCGACTTGCGTGTTGGCGTAGTCGTAGAGTTGTCCTTCCGTCACCGTGTCGCTGACCATCGCGATGTACATGATCGGCTGATCGTTCGGGTTGGTCTTGGTAAAGGTGGGAGGGCTGGGCAGATCGACGGGCAACTCCCCCGAGGCGCGCGTGATGGCGGCCTGTACGTCGGTCGCGGCACCGTCGAGGCTTTTGTCGAGATCGAATTGCAGCACGAAGCTCGAATGTCCCTGACCATTGTTCGACGTCACCAGTTCCAGTCCCGGAATCTGCATGAATTGGCGTTCGAGCGGCGTGGCAACGTTGTTCGCCATCGTCTCCGGCGTCGCGCCGGGATAATTCACCTGGACCTGAATGACGGGATAATCAATGGCAGGCAAATCGCTGACGGGAAGGCGGAAATATGCAAACACTCCGAACAGGAGCACGGACACAGTCAAGGCGACCGTCATTACCGGACGTCGAATGAAAAGTTCCGAGAGATTCACGACTGACCTCCAGACACGGTGGCGGCGTTCCTCATGGCGCGTGAATTCTGCGCAGGGCTCGAATTGGAATCGACGCGGACCTTGCCACCTGGACGCACGAGCATCTGTCCGGCGACGACCACGCGTTCATCGGGCGCGAGCCCTTCGGTTACTACAACGTCGTCTCCTTGGCGTTGGCCGAGCTTTATGGGACGCAGTTCAGCCGTGTCGTCGCTTTTGACCACGTACACGAAGGCGCCTTTCTGGCTGATCTGGGTGGCTTGGTTCGGGATAACCACGGCGCCTCTGTCCGTGCTGAGGATTAACTTGACGTCTACGAATTGCCCGGGCCAGAAGTGATGATCAGGATTGCTCATCGTGGCCCGCAGGTTCACTGTGCCCGAACCGGCTTGCACCGCGTTGTCAAGAAATTCGACTCGGCCGGCTCTGGCCCCGCTCTCAGTGTCGGAGGGCAGGCGCACTGCCGCTTTCAGCAGGCCGGTCGACATCTGCTTTTGGACCGTGGGCAAATCACTTTCTGTAATCGTGAAATCGGCGTAGATCGGATCGAGCCGCTGGATGGACAGAAGGGAAGCGGTGTTGGCCTGGACGACGTTGCCAACGTCCACCAGACGAGCTCCCGCTCTGCCGTCGATCGGGGAATGGATGTAGCAGTACTCGAGGTTGAGGTTTGCGGTCTCAAGCGCGGCCCGGGCAGCATCGACCTGGGCCTGATCGACGTCGACGGCGTTCTTCTTCGTGTCGTAATCTTGCTTGGAAATGGCTCGCTCTCCAATCACTTCCTGATCCCGCGCAAATTGGATCTTGGCCAGATCGAGCGCAGCCCTGGCCTGGGCGAGCGTTGCTTGGGACGAATCGACCTGCGCTTGGTAAGGTCGCGGATCGATCACGAACAACAGCTGGCCCTTCTTCAGACTTTCCCCATCTTGAAAGTGGCGCTCGACCACGCGACCGCCAACCTGGGGTGTCACCGTGACGGATTCGAAGGCCGCATTTCTGCCAATTTCATCGAGGTATCGCGGCACATCCTTCGTGGCTGCCTTTACCACGGTGACAAGCGGTGCGGGCATGGCTGGCGCTGCCTGGACGTTGCTTCTGTTGCATGCCGCCATCGCCACAATTGCAGCAAAGACGGCCGCAAGCGCCAGAACTTCCTTCCACCCAATTGCGCGTTTCCCCACGATCATTTCCCTAGTCATTGCAAATCTCCCAGTGATCTAGCTTCGTCCATTAAGAAAACTGCCAAGACTGGCCCTTGGTCACGCAGAGGCCGCGAAGCGGGCAGTTAGACCACGCGGCCGCCCCGTTTTCGAATCCTCTGAATTCGACTGCGATTTTGCCGCCCCTGCCGCCTTTCGGACGACCTCGGCCGACCTCCCCAGCCGTTGAAGAGCCTGAACTCGCGCTTCCGCGATATCAAAATTCGAACAATTCAGAAGGAGTCTGCAGTCCCGCGCCGGGTAGCCTTCTAGTACGGACATCACCAACACGAAGCGTTCGAATGCCGGCAAATTGACGATGGCTGCCAACTGGTCCGACAGTCCTCTGATCTGGTTTCGACTGGAGCTTCGATCAAAGACCGAGGCGATTCCAGGCCGGGGCCCAATCATGCGAATTGCGTTGATGATGATGGCGCGGCGAGCCCAGGCCTGCGCCCACTCTTTGAAAACCGGGTTGCTGCTCTTCGAGCCTTCCAAACCGCGAACGAAGCACTTCTCGGCCAGTTCAGGATCCGCGGTCAGGAGCAACGACAACTGATAGAGGCGGGCCATGTCATGCTCAAAAATGCGGCAAAAGTCGGCGCCGGTTGCATACGTTGGCGCCGGTGAAGCGTTGATCCGGTTGGTAGCAAAGATTTTCACGATCTCCCCCACTGGTCTGTCGTTTGAGCGTGTGGCAAATAGACATCAGGTTGCGAATTTCGCGTCGATTTCCGATTCCCCACTATGTCACTGACGACATCGGCACCTGCGCGCCAACTGCTTCAGCAAATGTTTCGTAAGGACACCGCAGCCCCGGAATCTCGCACCTTCCCGCATCAGATGCAGCAACGTGTTTTCTCCATCGCGACCGATCACTGTGATGTTCGTCAAATCAACGATCAGCTTGCGTCCTTCGAGATGTTCCTTCGCATTCCGCCACGCACTCTCGACTTCCTCGGTCCAGGGCGAAACCAATTTCCCTTCCAGCACCAGCGTTCGATCAGCATCAGTTTCGAGCGTTGAAATTCTGAACATTTGCGGCCTTCAGCCTTTCAATCGAGCAAGCCGCCAACCAAACGGAGATTCGGACCGCGCCTGTTCTAACTCCTTGCGAACAGAGTCCAAAACACCGCCTGGGGAGAAAGGGGTGTCGAAAAATGTCGAAGCGCGGTTCGACATTTGTCGAGGGCTGTCGAACCAAACGAGGACTATTTGCGGTGGAGCGAACAGTGATGATCGAGAAGTCGAGCGAAGTCTACAAACACCTACACCGCCCGGCGCGGATCGATGCCGAGCTTCTTCATCCGTGAGATCAGAGTAGTCCGCTTAATGCCTAAACGCGTGGCAGCTCCCTTCGGACCCGCGACACGGCCGCCAGTCTGCTTCAATATCTCCAGAATCTGATCGCGTTCAGGGGAACCAGTTGCGATTGTGACGGGGGAGGCATTGAGGTGATCTGTGAGTTCTCCGATCGGCACCTCCAGCGCCGGACCACGGGTGAGGATCACGGAACGCTCGATGAAATTCTCGAGCTCCCGGATGTTACCTGGCCAATGCCACTTGGAAAGTTTCTTCATCGCGGTCGTAGGAACGGATTCAATCTGTTTCTCCATGCGACGACCGTATTTTTGTGCGAAATAACGCACCAGCAATGGAATGTCTTCCGGACGTTCTCGGAGGGGAGGAATCCGTATGGGAAAAACGTTGAGGCGGTAGTACAAGTCCCCGCGAAATTGTCGGTCTTCGATCATCTTTTCGAGATTGCGATTGGTCGCGGCCACCAACCGCACGTCGACTTTCTTGGTCCGGGTGCTGCCCAGGCGCTCGAATTCCCGCTCCTGCAGCGCCCGCAGGAGCTTCGGCTGGATCTCGATCGGAATGTCTCCGACTTCGTCAAGAAATAAGGTGCCTTGATCGGCAAGCTCCAGGCGGCCGATTTTTTGCGTAATCGCACCGGTAAAAGCACCACGCTCGTGTCCAAACAGTTCGCTCTCGAGCAAACCGGTCGGAATGGCTGCGCAATTCACTTTCACAAAAGTGCGATCCTTGCGCCGGCCCCGGTCATGAATCGCGCGCGCGATCAACTCCTTACCGGTACCTGTC
>JASHRE010000763.1 GCA_030037515.1 Candidatus Sulfotelmatobacter sp. | reverse complement strand
GCCGTGGCGCTGAGGCTGACCACACCGATGGCGTTAGCCCCATAAAGTGCGACGTAGGCGACGGCGCTCTTGGCATCGACTGCGATCGAGGCCGGCTCGGCGCCCCAGGCTGGTGCATCTGCGCCGGGAATTCCGATCGGCAGGCCAAGATCGATCGTCCGCGTCACCTGGTTCGTGGCCGTGTCAATAATCGCGATGGTGTCGCTGTAGGTATTGGCGACCAACAGGGAGCGTCCGTAGAGCGCCATGCCGGTCGGGTGCAGACCACCGGTCTCGATGCTAGCGGTGACTTTCATCGTGGTGAGATCGACCACAGAGACGGTACCGGTGGTGGCGTAACCAAGCACTGGGTCGGCCACGATTTCAGTGCCAGCGGAGTTGATCTGGAAGTCCGCCTCGGTAGCGACCCGGCCGCCTTCATTGCTGACGTAGGCGGTCGTGCCATTGATGACGATACTGTGCGGGGCGTTGCCGACACGGATCTGCGTCCCCTGGGTGGGCGGGTTCGCGGCCAGGTCGATCTTGGTGAGCGTGTCGTTCTGGTTCAACAGGGCGTACGCGGTCGCGCCGTCGGCTGAAAGCGCGACACCGCCCGGATAAGAAGTGCTCGGAGTATAGAACGAGCCGCAGGGATTGCCGTACGACGCCGGAGGGCTGTTCGGGAAGCATTTGATGAAGGAATTGTTCGCCGGCACGAGGACTTGGGCGTTGTCCTCCAAGAAACCTTGTGCGTCGACCTTGACGAGTGTGATATGGCCATGGCCCTCGTTCGGGTCTTCGTCTTGGCTGAACACCAACAGCTTACCGTCGGCCGAGTAGGCTATGCCGCTGTAGCTGCCGCTGGGATCGTATCCCAACGTGATGTAGTTTTGCAGCACCTCGCCCGTCTCGGTGTCGAACACCTCGACGGCTCCGTCGCCGTCAGACGCCGCAGTACCCATGGTGAGAACGGCGGCGGTGTGAGTCTTGACATTGGGATTTAGGGCGATGGCCTTCGCGCGGACCCGGATGCCGAGATCGACCTGGGTACCGGCTGGGGTGATGACTTGGCCACTGCTAACGACCCACGAGCCATTCGGCTGCGGGCCGACGAGATAGGTCGGGTATGGAACGGATTGAGCGCCGGCAAGCGCCGGAAAGCTCAGCCCCGCCGCCGCGACCAGGCCGGCGAGCGGACGCAGATGCTGGGTCCGGGATTTGTTTCGGAGTCTAGTTCGAGGCTTATTTCGAGACGCTTTTCGCGACATGGACCTTCCTCCTCACTTGGATTTTTCATCACGCAATCGGGATCGGCCGTGCGACACAGGGGTAGTACTACGATCGGCGGTCGTAGTCGCGAAGCTAACAGACGACTGTGACGGCGCTATGACGACCAAGTGAAATTTCCGTTACAGAGGGCGGGAATTTTTTAGCCGGTTCTGAGGAGGCCGCAAGCCGAGGAAGCAACCCAACGCGGTGGCTGTCTTTGCAGGAAGAGTTAAAGCGAGCCCGTCTCGGTGATTGCCCGTGAAAGCACGCCGTGTACAAACCCTGTCAGTATTTTTGTTGGCGCCGGCTGCGCTTTGGTTTGCTCAAGTCGATACAAGCCCTCTAAGAATCGGCCGCCGGCTTCAGCTCAATTCCTGATCGATGCCCCGTTCAATTTGTCTCGTCGTCGACGAGCACGCGCAGCGACCCCAGCCAGGGTTCGTAGCGTCGCCAGCGCGCCACTGACGTGCGATAGATCGGCTGACGGGCTTGCCACTTGCTGGGAGTCCTCACCGCTCGCGGATTCGATTCTGGGCGCAGGCACGCGTCGTGCCACGCCAGGCCGCAGGCCGCGATGATCCGCCGGATGACCGGTTCGGGCGCGCGGGTCAGTTCCTCGTAATCGACCTCGATGAAGCGATCCGCAGGCAGCACGCTCCGCCAGTGTTCCATGAGTCGCTGGTAGCCGCGGAAATACGCGACCAGTTCGTCGCCGCCGGTCGGAAATGTCAGGCTGGGGTGAAAATGAGTTTGGTGGATCGACAGCGCCGTGTCGATTGCATCGCGACGGCAATGGATGATGGTTGCCCGCGGGAATGCTATGTGGATCAGCCCGGCCCAGAGAAAGTTGAACGGCATCTTATCGGTCACTCGCGCCGCCTTGGGCGCGATCGCCCGCAGCACGCGGAGATAGTTTGGCGCCGCCTTGGCAAGGAATGTCTTCTCGTTCCCAGCCTCGCCAGAGCGGAGCCACTCAGCGCCCTGCCGGTTCCAGAAATGCAACTCGCCGCCGGCTGCGACGTCTGGATTCATGGAGATGATCTGCTCGACCAGAGTTGTGCCGGAGCGTGGCATGCCGATGATCGCCACCGGCGTCCCATCGCGGCTGCCGACTTCGCGGGCCCGCGCGATCCACTCCGGTGTGCAGCGCGCCATCAGGCGATCGATCTCGGCCGAGAACGCGGCCGGATCGAACGACGCAGAACCCCGGCGCAGGGCATCTGCGGCGTCGAAATGCTGCATGGCCAATGCGTAGTCGCCGAGATCCTCCGCCGCCTTGCCGATCGCGAGATGAAGTCGCAAGCATTGCGCTGCTTCCAGCCCCGGCGTGGCGAGGGTGGCTTCCATCCTTGGCAGCAGGGCGTCGTCAGCGCCGGTGAGGGGACGACACCGGACCAGGTCGTAGTAGCTTCCCGCCAGCAGTGGCGCGATCCGAATCGCGCGCTCAAAGCATTCGCGGGCTTCGTCGAAACGTCCGAACTCAGAGAGCAGGTTGCCCAACAGATCATGCGCCAGGGCGTTGTTCGGATCGTGCGCCAGTGTTTGTCGCAGCACTTGTTCGGCTTCCCCGTTGCGATCTTCGGTTAGCAGCGCCCGGGCCTTGCCCAGGCGGCCAAAGCCGGTCTTGCCACCGGTGGTCGCCGCGCGACGGAAACAGCCGATCGCCTCCTCGCGATGGCCCAGCGTGTACACCAGTGCGCCGGCTCGAAACCACGCCTCGGTTAGCGACGGAAGCAACCGAGTGGCGCGGTCGTACGCAGCGATTGCCCCACCACTATCGCCCAGCTTCTCTAAGGCGATTCCCAGGCGGAAGTATGCGTCGGCATAGCGCGGATTGATGGCGACGGCCCATTCGAACGCCGCGATGGCATCGGATGCGCGGCCGATCTCGAGGTAGGCGAGGCCAAGATCGTGCTGCACGATGGCGTTGAACGGCTCAAGCAGCGCGGCATCGCGCAATGGCGTGATAGCATCGGCCGGTTGCCCGGCCCTGAGCAATTTAGTGGCTAAGGCAAGCAGAGGCGCCACCTGCGGCGGCGCGGCTGGGTTGGGAGACTGGGACATGGCGCGAGCCTAGCGTGGAAGCCATCGCATGGCCGTCGGAATCGCAGGCACAATTGTCACCCGAACCGCCATGATCTGCCAACCGGGAAATTCCGCGATCGGTCATTCGCCGCGCCATCGAGCCGACGGCCGTCAGCGCCCCCGCCTAGAAGGTAAATCTCGCGGAGAACTGCAAGGTCCGAGGCAGGCCGTTGGGACTGATCTCCTGCAAGGTGCCGAAGTTGCCCGGACCGTTGTTGGGCACGAGATAGCAGGTTTGGTTGAGCGACATGCCATCTCCGCAGTTGCCGCCGTATGGGTTGTATTGTAATTGGTTCACGCCGTCGCCGTTCTGCACATAGTAGTTGGGATGGTTGAAAAGATTGAACGCCTGCGCCTGAAATTCCAGGTCTTTCCCTTCGCCGAGCGAGAAGCTGCGGCCGATTCCGAAATCGATCCGCTCCAGCCACGGACCGTAGAAAGAGTTGAGACCGACTCCCGGCGACGGGCCGGCGCCGTTGACGCCTCCGGCGGTGTTCGCGGTGTCTTCATTGAAGGCCGTGTCGTTGAGGTTATCGTTGCCGACGAGTGCGCCGTTGGAGAGAATGCCGCAGCTGGGAGACTGGGCGAGATCTACGTTGTTGGTGGGGACCAGAAAGTTGTTGCCTTGCGTGGTCGTGCAGGCGGGACTCAACAATCCCGCGTAGGCACGACCGGAGGAGAATTCCATCACCGTGCTCAATCTCCAGTTGGAAAGCAGGGCGCGGCCGGTGGGCGAACTCGTCAGTTCCTGAAGGCGCGCATGGTAGACGGCGGCAAGCGTGAGGCGATGACGCTGATCGAGCAGCGACGGCGCGTGCGTATTGCTGAAGTCGAATTGATCGTTGAAGTCCATGCCGTCAAGCATCATGCTCTTGGCGAAGGTGTAGGCAAACTGGAGCGAAAGCCCCTCCGACATGCGCCGCTCGAGCTGCACGAAAAACGAGTTGTAGTAATTCTGTGCGGGACTGATGAGTTCATTGATCTGACCAAGATTGGGATTGATGTAGCCCTCGGTGAGCAAGCCATTATCCATGTTGGGTAGGGTGTAAGTCGGTCCGTTACACGGCAAGGTGGCCACGTTCGCCGGGCAGACGACGTAAGTGGTCGTTCCTTCGAGTGGACCAAGGTTCATGTCGTAGGCGCTGCCGGAGAGGATATGAACGCCGTGATTCCACATGGTTCCAACGGCGAGCGTCGTGTTCTCGGCGATTTCGTGCTCCACCTGCAAACTCGACTGCAGGATGACAGGAACGCGGAACTGCGGAGAAACCAAAGAAATATCCAGCGGCGCCTGGAACGAGGAATTCGCCGGAAAAACGCTCGGGAAGGTGGGGCTTTGTTGGTTCGGTGGGGCGCTGGTCGGACTGACGCTTATCGAAAACTGTTGCGTGTTGAGCCCGTTGGAAATAACCGCATTGCGGTAATTTAAGCCGTTCATGTTGGTGTAGAACATGCCGAATCCGCCGCGCACGACGGTTTTTTCGCGAGGCTGCCAGGCGAATCCCAAACGGGGTGCGATGCGCTGATATTGGTTCCGGTATTGGCCGGTGAGTGGGAACGCAGGATTTTCCTGCGGCTGAGGATAAACCTGAAAGTCTTCGCGCAAGCCCATCTCCAGCGTGAGTTGCGGTAATGGGCGGTAAGTATCTTGGGTGTAGAAACCGTAATAAGGAACGGCAAAACCAAAGGTAGGATTCCCGAAAGCCTGGCTAAACAGGCTGTATTCGCCGAGCGCCAAGGATTCCAAATTCGGAAATTCGTACAAACCGAGCGGTGAACCGAAATCAATAGCCTCGTTCGGGTCGGCGCCGCCATCGTCGGTATCGGCGTCCCAAGTGCGGTTGAAATCGAAACCCAATTGCAATGTGTGCTTACCAATGACGAAGTCAACCCGATCAGCCAGTGAGTATTGCCTCTCAAAAACTCTTCCCACAGAAAACGCGTTGTTTCCCATGACGAACGCAGCGGGACTGTCGAGGGCGATGGTGGGCGTGTTGGGAGCCAGACCGGTGGGCGTCGCAATTTCATTGTCTTGCGAAGTGCTGGCATGAAACTCGTTCAACACCTTGGAGTTAAAGGTGTGGGTCCATCCTAGAGTGGACTGGTAGGTACGGACATCGGCGTTGGCCAGCGATTGCGTTCCGTAGTTACCGACCGTCGGGTCAAGGATGACGCCGCCGGGCGAGCTGAAGCGGTTGACGTTAAAAGTGAGAAACAAGCCGTCGCGGTTGGTGGCCTGATAATCCAGCC
>JASHRE010000078.1 GCA_030037515.1 Candidatus Sulfotelmatobacter sp. | reverse complement strand
CGCACGGGCAAGGATCGTTGCGTCCGACTTTTTCCTGCGAACGCACAACTTGCTGCACCGGCGCGGCGTCGCCTCCGCCCGCCATCCGCGCCTGTTCCAGTTCACGGCGCTTGCGGCGCAGAAACGCTTCTTCCAACTCATCGGCTGATGTCGAAACCAGCCGCGTAGGACGCCGTCCATTCCCGTCTCCATCGTGTCCCGAGGGTGCTCCAGCTTCCGGACCGCGTCCGGCAGGCCCTGCCTGGGCAGCGCCCACTGCATCCGGCGGCGGTTGCGAACGGCGCTCCAGAATCTGCATCAGGTATAGATAGCGAACGGTATCTTCCTGGAAGCGCTGCATCATCGCTTCAAACATGTCGAAAGATTCGCGCTTGTACTCGACCAGCGGATCGTGCTGGCCGTATCCGCGCAGGCCGATGCCCTCTTTTAAATGATCCATGCTCAGCAGATGATCTTTCCACTGCTGGTCAATAACGCTGAGCATGATCATGCGCTCGTGATGACGCATCGCCACGGGGCCAATCAAATTTTCTTTCGCTTCGTAGCGCTGCTTGAGCTTGTCGAAGATGGCGTCGCCCAGTTCCTGCCGGTTGAGTTGATCGGGCTTTACGCCTTCTGCTAGGAAGTCGACTCCGAAACGCGTGAAAATCGCATCCTTCAGCGCTTTGATATCCCAATCGTCGACGTGAGCCTTGGGCGGGCAATATTGATCCAGTAGATCGCCCAAAATCGATGCCACGTAGTCTTCCAGGATCAGGTCTTTCTGATCCATGCCTTCGAGCAGGCGACGGCGCAAGCCGTAGACGGCCTCGCGCTGCTTGTTCATGACATCGTCATATTCGAGTAGATGTTTACGAGATTCGAAGTGCTGGGCCTCGACGGCCTTCTGCGCGGTCTCAATGCGCTTCGTGATGAGCTTGGACTCGATCGGAACGCCTTCTTCCATCCCCAGCCGCTGGAGAAGAGTAGACACCCACTCTTTGGCGAAGATGCGCATCAGATCGTCTTCAAGCGCGAGATAAAAGCGAGACGATCCGGGATCACCCTGGCGGCCGGCGCGTCCGCGAAGCTGATTATCAATGCGCCGCGACTCGTGCCGCTCCGTGCCGAGAATGTGCAAGCCGCCGACAGCAATGACTTCTTCGTGCTCTTTATCGGTCTGCTGTTTGTAGCGGTTCAACGCTTCGGTCCATTTGTCGGTGGGAACGATGTATTCGTTTCCGTTGTAGTAGAAAATCGAAGTCTGGCCGTCTTCCTGTGGACCTTCGATTTTGCCCTGCGCCACGCGCAACTGCTGGGCAATTCCCTTCTTGACCATCTCCTGCTTGGCCATGAACTCAGGATTGCCGCCCAGCAGAATATCGGTACCGCGGCCAGCCATGTTGGTCGCGATCGTGACCGCGCCTTTGCGCCCGGCCTGCGCGACAATTTCGGCTTCGCGTTCGTGGAACTTTGCGTTCAGCACGACGTGCTTGGTGCCCTTTTTCTTTAGCAGATCTGAAATCCGCTCCGACTTCTCCACCGAAGTCGTACCCACCAGCACCGGCTGGCCCTTTTGTGCCAGCTGCTGAATTTCGTCCGCGACCGCAAAATATTTCTCTTTTTCTGTGCGATAAACAACGTCAGGATTCTCGATGCGCAGCAGCGTCTTATTCGTCGGAATGACGACGACATCGAGCTTGTAAATCTTGTCGAATTCCTCCGCTTCGGTCTCCGCCGTACCGGTCATACCGGCCAACTTCTTGAACATGCGGAAATAATTCTGGAAGGTGATGGTCGCCAGCGTCTGGTTTTCGCGCTCAATCTTGACCCCTTCTTTGGCCTCGATCGCCTGGTGCAATCCGTCAGACCAGCGGCGTCCGGGCATCATGCGTCCGGTGAACTCATCGACGATGATGACCTCGCCGTCCTTCACCACATATTCCACATCCTTGCGATAAAGTGCATGCGCTTTGATTGCGGTCTCGACGTGGTGTTTCAGCGGCCAATTCTCAGGATCGGCGATGTTTCCAATTCCGAGTAGGCCTTCAACTTTTTCCCAGCCTTCGTCAGTGACAGTGATATTACGGTGTTTTTCGTCGACCACGAAATCGCCCGTAAGCTCCGCCGGCTCGCCGGGAGGACCTTCGATCTCCTCGCCTTTTTCGAGCTTGGGAACGATGCGGTTGACGCGGTAGTACTTGTCGGTCGATTCTTCGCTCGCGCCGGAAATAATGAGCGGCGTCCGGGCTTCGTCAATGAGGATGGAGTCGACTTCGTCGACAATCGCATAATGATGGCCGCGCTGCACGCAATCGCGCACATCGAACTTCATATTGTCGCGCAGATAATCGAACCCGAACTCATTGTTCGTGCCGTAGGTGACATCGGCTGCGTAGGCAGCGCGGCGCTGGTCGTCGTCGAGGTCGTGAACGATCACGCCAACCGTCAAGCCGAGGAAACGATACAGCTTGCCCATCCACTCGGAGTCGCGCTTGGCCAGATAATCGTTGACCGTGACCACGTGCACGCCCCGGCCGGAGAGCGCATTCAAATAAACGGGGAGCGTGGCGACCAGCGTTTTGCCTTCGCCGGTCTTCATTTCGGAAATCGTGCCCTGATGCAGCACCATGCCACCGATCAACTGCACATCGAAATGGCGCATGTTGAGTACGCGGCGGCCGGCCTCGCGAACCACGGCAAAGGCCTCGACCAGAATCTCGTCGAGCACTTCCTGCAGGGCTTCATGCTCTTCTTTTTCCAGCCGCTTTTGGCGGTCGAAATCGTTCTCTTCTTCGGATTCCGAGATCGGGTCGGCTTCGGCAGGCGCATTGTCGTTCGTTCCGGCAAGCCGGCTCATGTGCGCCTGAATTCGCTCGCGGAACGCGTCGGTCTTGGCGCGCAATTCGGCATCGCTCAGCTTTGAGATTTCGGGCTCAAGCGCATTGATGGCCTGCACTCTCGGCACGAGCGACTTCATTACGCGCTCGTTTTTGGTGCCAAATACCTTGCCTAAAAACGTGTTGATCAACCAGGAATCCTTCACAGGGCAGCGAGCCCGACACCTAGTAAGAGCCTAGCACATTCGATGCCTGCCGAGTTTGCCGCGAAACACTCGCGGGGCACCAGCGAGTACAATGTCGGCAATCGTCCGCCTCCGGAGGCCCCCCTGCGTTCTTGCCTCGCCCCGGCTCTCTGCTTGTACGCATTTTCACCCCGCAATTGCCCCGGATAAGGACAGGCCCACGCTGCCTGCGTGTTGTCTGCACAGACCGTGCTGGTGATCGTCGATCCGGATGCCGGAGAGCCAGTCGGTCAACCCTAGGCCAAACCGGGTGCGCGCGCGAAGGTGGAGAAGGCGTGTGGAGTGCGGCCGATTGCGGTTGGTGAATGATGGAGAAGAATCCGATCTGATCGTTACCCTTTGCAGCGGAAATGGTAAAACCATGCTGTCGTCCATCAAAAAGAGGCGGGATCGATCAGCCCCCCGGCCTGCCCCGCGGATGCCAACGGCACGATCCGCATTCGCCGCACAGGGAGGCCAACCTCCCGCCGACCCAGGGCCTCACCCGCCAGCAACGCCTGCGCTGGGAGCGCATCCCTCAGGCACACCTCCCACCGGAGGGCGGGCCGCGCGATAGCAACGAGGTCGGCCCTTCAGAGGGCACGATGGCGGTGTTTCGCAGATATCGAGCATCTCTCGACGGGCCGCGTGGGGCTATATCGCCCAAGGATTGCCTTAGCGCACCCAAAATCGCGGCGGCTCACGAATTCCGCAGGGGCATTGCGGATGCCGAAAAGCTCAAGCAGAATAAGAAGCCATAAAGCCTGAACAGGTAGCGCGACAGCTTGTTTGTCATCCAGAGCAAGCCGGCGTTGCGCAGCGAAGGATCTAGGCGATCCGCGCCAAGCGTGGCACAGCGCCTGCATTTCGGCGCGATGGGGTAAGCGAGCGGCGCGGCTTTTGCGACGCAAATGCCGGATCAGCTCAATTTTCAGACTGACCCGCGAGCCGCTGGCAACCCGTCTTCGGATCGCGGCGCTTTTCGTGTATATTCGCCTCGACTCATGCCCACGTTCTACGACCGGTTTGTGGACTGCGCCCAGCGCTGGCCCAACAATGTTGCTCTCGAGATTCAGCGGCATGATCACCTCGAGAGCGTCACTTACTCGGAATTGCGCCGCCATGCCGGGTCGATCGGCCGCTGGATCACGGAACGAAATTTTCCTCGCGGGTCACGCCTTGCCATTCTGGCTGACAACCATCCACGCTGGGTTGCGGCTTATCTCGGCATCATCGCCTCCGCTTGCGCCGCCGTTCCTCTCGACGCTGCTTTGCATGCCGATCAGGTTTCGAAGCTGCTGAAAGCGAGCGGGGCGTCGGCGATTTTTGTAGACGCGAAGCATGCTTTGGTCGTGCGAGCCGGGGTAAAAGAATTCAACGTCGGCGCAATCCTCATGGATCCTGATCGCATGAAAGATCCAGTCGACTCCAAGGATTGGCTGGCGAACCTGCCAGAAATCTTCGCCGCCGGTCCCGGCTCATTCAAGCCAGCTCCGGCAAAAGATGACGATCTGGCTTCGCTCATTTACACCTCCGGCACAACCGCCGATCCCAAGGGTGTGATGCTGACGCACGCCAACCTGGTTGCGGAAGTCGATGCCATCTCTACCTGGATTGATCTCGGCCCCGAAGACGCTCTGCTCGGCGTTCTGCCGCTGTTCCACGTCCTGGCGCAGATGTCGAACCTGTTTCTGCCGCTGACGAAGGGATCCCGCGTCGCTTACTTGGAAACGCTCAACACCGGTGAGCTGATGCGCGCTCTCAACGAACGCAACATCACTCTGTTCGCCATCGTTCCACAATTCTTCTATTTGATCTACGAGCGCATTACGGAGGAGATTAACAAGCGTGGAGCACTCAGCAGAAATATTTTTAAGGTTCTGTTGTCCCTGAATCGTGTATT
>JASHRE010000762.1 GCA_030037515.1 Candidatus Sulfotelmatobacter sp. | reverse complement strand
AGTCCGCCAAAAATCGTTCTGCACCGTCGCGGGGACTTTCTCATCAGCACGGATCCGGCCCTTCTGGATCTCGATCTGATTCACAATTTCCTGATCAACTGCTATTGGGCGGAGGGGATTCCGAGGCATGTGGTCGCGCGATCGATCGAGCACTCCCTGTGCTTCGGGATTTATGATGAATCGGATGCGGAATTTCCCGGTCCCGCCAAACCGGCGGGACCGGGGGCAGCCAAGGCTGCGCAGGTTGGCTTTGCCCGTGTGATCAGCGATTTTGCGACGATTGCCCATCTGGGAGATGTTTTTGTGCTGGAGTCGCATCGCGGACGCGGTCTGGGCAAATGGATGATGGAGTGCATCACGCGGCATCCGGCATTGCAGGGCCTGCGGCGCTGGATTTTGCTGACGCGCGACGCGCATCAGCTCTACGCGAAAGTTGGATTTACGGCCCTGAAAGCGCCGGAGAGATACATGGAACTGTATCATCCCGACGTGTACGAAGCGAGGGAATGAAATGAAGAACTCAGGGATGTACCGCCCGCTGTACGAATCCGATCCTCAGATTGCCGCCGCCATCGACAACGAAACCCGGCGCCAGCATGAAGGCCTCGAACTAATCGCGTCCGAGAATTTCGTGAGCGAAGCTGTGCTTGAGGCCGCCGGATCCGTGTTCACGAATAAATATGCCGAGGGGTATCCGGGCAAGCGGTATTACGGCGGATGCGAGTACGCCGACGTCGTCGAGAACCTGGCGCGCGATCGCGCCAAACAGCTGTTTGGCGCCGAGCACGCGAACGTTCAGTCGCACGCCGGATCGCAGGCCAACATGGAAGCCTACGCGGCTGTGCTGCAGCCGGGCGACACGATTCTTGGCCTCAACCTCGCGCACGGCGGACACCTTACCCACGGCCATCATCTGAATTTTTCCGGCAAAACTTACAAAATCATTCCCTATGGCGTGACGAAAGAAAGCGAGACGATCGACTACGACGAATTAGAAATGCTCGCCCGACGCGAGCGGCCGAAGCTGATCATTGGCGGCGGCAGCGCATATCCGCGGGTGATCGATTTCGCCCGCATGCGTCAGATCGCCGACCAAGTGGGTGCGTTGTATCTAGTCGACATGGCCCATTTCGCGGGACTGGTTGCCGGCGGCGTGCATCCTTCGCCGGTACCGCACGCGCATATCGTGACCTCGACCACTCACAAGACGTTGCGCGGACCACGGTCGGGCATGATTCTTTCCAAAGCTGAGTTCGCACAGCCGATCGACAAAGTTGTCTTTCCGGGCATGCAAGGCGGTCCGTTGGTTCACATCATCGCGGCAAAAGCCGTCTGCTTCCAGGAGGCGATGCGGCCCGAATTCGGCGACTACGCGCGGCAGATCATCGCGAACGCGAAAGTGCTGGCACAGAAGCTTGCCGACGAGGGCTTCCGGATCATTTCCGGCGGGACGGACACCCATCTTATGCTGGTTGACGTTTTCTCCAAGGGCATGCTCGGCAGCGAGGCTGAAAAGGCTCTCGGCGAAGCCGGGATCACGGTAAACAAGAATACAATTCCGTTCGATACGAATCCCCCGCTCAAGCCGAGCGGCATTCGCATCGGGACCCCAGCCCTGACCACCCGCGGCATGAAAGAGGGGGAAATGCGTCAGATCGGCCACTGGATCGCCGAAGTCCTGCAGCACCGCGACGACGCTCGGGTGCTGGCGAAAGTTCGTGAGCAGGTGCTGGAATTATGCGAGGCCTTCCCCCTGTACGCCGAGCGCAGGGCCAGGGCGCAGGCGGAAGTCAGAGCGTAGAGAGCTCTCTGCTAGTGATTCCTCTGTGTTCCTGAGCGCTCTCTGTGGTTAAATGCCCTCGGTGAAGATCGCGATCGATGTCCGGCGGATGACCGAGTTTGGCATTGGCACCTACATCCGCAATGTGGTGCGAAATCTCGGGCGACTGGATCACGAGAACCAGTACTTTCTGATCGGGTCGCCCGCCAGGGCGCAGGAAATCGATCCCCTTCCTCCGAACTTTCGCGCGATCGCTCTGACTGCTCCCGAGCGCTCCTGGCAGGGGTATCGCGAGTTCCGCGTCACTGTGAAGCGCCTGAACTGCGATCTGGTGCACATTCCCAATCTATTTTCCATCCCGCGCGCGCTGCCGTGCCCCTATGTGATGACGGTGCACGACATGCTCGAGCATATGGCGCGCGCGCGCGAACAGACCGGCTTCTGGCGCAGTCTGCACTTTCAGCTGACCCGAACCGTGCTCGCCGGAGCGGCCCGCATCTTCGCGGTGTCAAACTTCACCAAGACGGAAATTGAAAAGCTGTTTGAAATTTCCTCCGACCGCATCGAGGTGATCTACAACGCGATTGACGAGCGCTTCCTGCACGGGCATGCCAGCACCGCTGATCGCGAGTTGATCGCCCAGCGATATCAGGTCACGTATCCGTTTCTGCTCTATGCCGGCCGTATCAGCCCCCACAAAAACGTCGTGCGCATGATCGAGGCATTCTCCGCGCTGAAAACAGAACTGGAACGCAGCCAGGCTTTTCCAGATCTGAAGCTGATCATCATCGGAGACGATCTTTCGGGCAATCCCGATCTGCGGCGCACGGTCGTTCGCAGCGGTGTGCAAAACGATGTGCGATTCCTGGGATTTGTCCCGATTGACGTCCTGCGGATTTTTTACGACGAAGCGAAGATATTTGTTTTCCCGTCCCTGTATGAAGGTTTTGGTTTGCCGCCGCTCGAAGCCATGGCACACGGCACTCCGGTCGTGACCTCGAACGTCTCCTCGTTGCCCGAAGTTGTGGGACGTGCCGCGGTGCTGGTCAATCCCGAGAACGTGTTTGAAATCATGCGGGCGCTGCACCGCGTCCTCACCGATGCAACCCTGCGCGAGCGATTGCGCGAGCGAGGCTACCAGCAGGTGGCCAAGTTTTCATGGGAAGCTTCCGTGCGCCGCATCGCCGAGGCCTACAGCGGAACCTGCAACGCCGGGCGATCGGTGCGTCATCACCAGCCCGCCGCCGATTGATTAAAGCTGGCTTCTCATTCAGTTCTCTCGGTCCAACAGCAAGCCCATGCTACTTCAGCAGCGGTTGGCCGGGGGAGGCAATCGAAAGTTTGTGCAGTTTGGCGGTGAAGCGGGAACGATCGGCGTCGGTCTTTGCGGCGGCAAGACGCTTGCGTAATTGCATGATCTTTTCTTTTCGGACGCGGCGGCGTCGGATTTCCGGCCGACGGCTGGGTGCGGACATGTAAGACTCCTAAGGTTTGAGAATTATGGCTGCCAGGCAGGATCGATCGCTGCCGGCTCTGCTGCTTCCAGATCGCAGCCAGTCTATCCATTCAACGCAAGATGGCAAGAACTGTCAATGATTCCGAGCAATTCCGAAGCCAGGCAGCGATGTGTCGGTTGGACCGAACTGATCTGTGGGCGGCACGATGGTTGCGCGAATTGGAACCGTATCGATCCGCTGAAGGCTGCTGAGTTGGTAATCCGTTGCAGACGACTCCAAATGGGAACGGTCGGCATCAAATAAAATGTGGTGCGGCCATGAAACGGATTTCCCGATTCGCGTGGTTATTGCCGATACTTGCTTTTTCGATTGCGTCCGCCGCCGAATCGCCGCGGCAAGCTATTCCCATCGGAACCGTGCTTCCGGTTCAGCTGAGCTCGACGGTGAAATCCGACCGGGTGCGACCTGGAGAGAAAATCTCAGGCGAGATTATGCAGAACGTGCCCTTGCCAGGAGGATCTCATATCCCTCGAGGCACGAAAATAATCGGTCATGTCGTCTCCGCTAAGCCGGCCAGCGCCGGCAATAAGGGCGAAATGTCACTGCGCTTTGATGCCCTTGCGATGAAAAAGCAAATCGTGCCCGTCACAACATATTTGCGCGCCATGGCTTCGATGATGGCGGTATCTCAGGCTCAGGTTCCGGAGTCCGGCCCCGACCGTGGAACTCCGGCTTACATCTGGACGACGGATCTGATTGGTGGTCAAGTCAACTACCACGGTGGGGGAGTGATCACGCAGGGCAACGAAATCGTCGGTCATTCGGCGCCCGACGGCGTCCTGGTCCGGCCGGGCAACCTCCCGGGAACACACTGCCGGGACGACGGCGACCGCCTGCAAGCTTTCTGGGTATTCTCGTCGTTTGCCTGCGGAATCTACGACTATGACGATCTCGCGCTCGTTCACGCCGGACGCACCCATCCTCGCGGCGAAATTACCATACAAGCCGCCACAGGCAACGTGAATCTGCATTCCGGCAGCGGAATGCTGCTGCGCGTGCAGTGAGGGCTTTGCCGGAAAACGGCATTTAGAACCTCACCACAATCCCGGTCGAGAAGCGCACGTTGTTCTGCGTATTCGAAAAGAATCGCGTCTGCAAATAGTCGCCCTGAAATCGCCACGCCAGGACGCGTAGCAGCTTGTAGTCCAAGCCGCCGCCGATGGCAGTCGCAAACGATGTGTCCGATCCGGCCGCATGCGCGTTGACATGCCCCGCGCCAATCAAGGCTTCCGCAAAGGGACGAAACTTCGACACCGAAAGGGAAACGCGAGGTCCGAACAGATAGTTTGCCTCGTTCGTGCTCACGCTCTGGAATGCCGGGGGACAAGGCGGCAAAGAGCACACCGGCACACTCACAGTGAAATTCTGCGAGCCATAGTAGCTGCTGAAATCCGCGGCGATCCCAATAAAGGGGAGAACCTTCCCTTCCACCGTGGCCTCCCAACCGTTCGTGCTGGTGCGGTTGCCCGGCGACAAATCGGAGTTCAAGTAGGAATATCCGAAAAACACATTGCCCGACGTCGGGATCTGGGCCAGCGCCCATCCGCTCAGCAAGAGCATCGAAAATGCAGTGACTGCGACTTTCCGCATGACTGTCCCCCGCGGTTCTGCTAACCCCGGGCCATCCACGAAGTTTTTAAGATGATGGGAAACGGTGACTCAGATTGAGGCATCGCCCAATTACCCCG
>JASHRE010000761.1 GCA_030037515.1 Candidatus Sulfotelmatobacter sp. | reverse complement strand
TTCGTGGTACGCACACCCCTTGATGCCGCGACGCTAATTTCCGCGGTCAAGCGAGCGGTCCGCCAGTCGGCCACTGACCAGCCGATCTATGACGTGCAGACAATGCGGCAGGTGGTTTCGGATTCCATGTCGGCGCAGCGTTTCCCGATGATTCTGCTAGCCGCATTCGCGGGACTCGCGTTGCTGCTGGCGTCGGTAGGAATCCACGGCATGATTTCCTATTCCGTTGCACACCGCATTCAGGAAATCGGTATTCGCATGGCCGTCGGTGCGGATCAAGGAAGAGTTCTTTGTCTGTTGGTTGGCGAAGAGTTGAAATTGGTTCTCAGCGGGATCGCCATTGGGATCATAGCCGCACTGATACTCACCCGCGCTCTATCAAGTTTTTCGCACCTGCTCTACGAAGTTGGAGGGGCGGACCCGCTGACCTTTTCAGCTGTTTCGATTGGGCTGATTGCCCTGGCCGCTTTGGCCAGCTATATTCCCGCGCGTCGCGCGGCTAAGGTCGATCCCATGGTCGCGCTGAGATACGAGTGAGGACGAATCATGACGGGATTCCTTCAAGATCTTCGCTACACGTTGCGGCAGTCGCGCCAGAGTCCGGGCTTTGCGATCACGGCTGTGCTGACTCTGGCGCTCGCCGTGGGGATCACCACTGCCGTATTCGGCGTGATCTATGCCGAGCTGATCCGGCCGCTTCCTTATGACCGTCCGGAACAGATCCTCCATCTGCAGACATGGTCTCCCCAAGGTTACACTCAGCCGGCTTCTTATCCTGAATATCTGGACTGGCGGCGTGACAACCACGTCTTTTCCGCACTGGCGGCCTATAACGACTACGAGGGCGTGAATTTCGAAGGACCGACGGGCCCGGTTGCCTTAAGCCGCGTCAGCACAACCGATAATTTCTTCGACGTCTTCGGGGTCGCGCCGATCTTCGGGCGCACGTTCACTCCGGGCGAAGATCAGCCCGGCAAAAGCGACGTCGTAGTTTTGAGCTATGAAGTCTGGCGGGAACACTTCCAATCCCGTCGGGATGCGATTGGCGAAAGCGTCAGGCTTGGCGGCCGTCCCTACACCGTGATCGGCGTGATGCCGGCGGGATTCCGTTTTCCCATCGGCGATCGCAATGCGATCTATACTCCGCTGAATCCGGCACGAAGTGACATGCGGGAAAACCGCGGCAGCCACTGGTTGCCCACGGTCGCGCGCCTCAAGCCAGGAGTCTCTATCCAGCGGGCCGAAGCCGACATGGCGACCATCTTGGAGAATCTCGGGCGAGCTTATCCCGCTGAAAGCCAGGGGCGACGCATGCGGCTCCAGAAGATTGCCGCCTTCGTGGTCGGCGACACCAAAGCGCCGCTAACGGTTCTGTTTTTCTCCGTGTTGGGTTTGCTGGCGATTGGCTGCTTGAATATCGCCGGCCTGCTCCTGGCGCGTGGAGTCAAACGCGAACGCGAAATTGCATTGCGCTCGGCCATCGGCGCAACTCGCTCGCGCATCATCCGGCAAATGCTCACAGAAGCGGTTTTTCTCGCCGTCGTTGGCGGCGTCGCCGGCGTCCTGTTTTCCTACTTGCTCTTGGACTTGATTCGCGGTTTGTTGATCGTAGCTTTGAGCCGCGGCACCGATGTTCGAGTCAACTTACCGGTCATGATGGGCGCCTTGGCCGTTGCCGTACTCACAAGCATAACCGCCGCAATTGTCCCGTGCTTGCGCCTTTCGGCCATCGCTCCGAGCTTCGCCCTGAAGGTTGGAGGCAGCGCCGGGTCCAGCCGAGGTCAGAGTCGATTGCGCGCCTTTTTCGTAATGACGCAGGTCGCCGCGGCGCTGGTGCTATTGGTGACTTCCGGCTTGCTGCTTCGAGTGCTCGCCGGTTTGCGCAGCACCGATCTCGGTTTTTCCACCGAGCATCTGCTTGCGATGGAAATTGATCTCTCGGTCGACCACTATCGCGGCCGCGACATTCTTAAATCTTTCTACGAGCCTCTGCTGGAGCAAGTGAAAGCGCTTCCGGGAGTAAAAAGCGCCGGGCTCATCCAGTTGCTGCCGATCCGCGAATGGGGATGGAACGGCGACACACACATTGTCGGCAAGCCACCCAATCCTCCCCACCAAGAACGCTTGGCCGAGCAGCGATTTGTCTCTCCCGATTACTTCGATGCAATGGGGATTCGTCTCGTGCGCGGGCGCATGCTCGATCCGCGAATCGACACGCCCACCAGCCATCCGGTCATGGTCGTCAACGAGACGTTCGTGAAGAAATTCTTTGCTCCCGGCGAAGACCCGATCGGACAACACATCGACGATTTCGACAAAGCCGAAATCGTCGGCGTCGTGCGCGATATTCGTCAGGACCTGTATCAACCTCCCCTGGCCGAAATGGATTTTTGCATTGCGCAGATTCCAACAGACCAACAAATCGGCGTCTTCCCGCGAATGCAATTGCTGGTGCGCACGGAAGGCGTTCCGACGTCAATCATCCCTGACGTGCGGCGCATTTTTCATGATCTCGATCCCGGCTTGCCCTTCCGTCAGCCGGAAACCATGCGTAACGTGACGGACGACATTCTCACCTTCGAGCATCTGGAAAATTGGCTCTTCGGAAGCTTTGCATTCCTCGCCATCCTGCTGGCTCTGGTCGGATTGTTTGCCCTCGTCAGTCACGAAGTGGAATTGACGACGCGCGATATTGGCGTGCGCATGGCCTTGGGAGCGTCACGCTTTTTCGTGCTGGGCATGATCTATCGCCGCGTAGGCCTGATGTTGCTAGGGGGTGTCGCGGCGGGCGTGGTTCTGACAGAAGCCGTCCAAAAGATGTTGGCGTCGGTCGTCGTGATTCATGCCGGCAAAGATGCCGCCGTGATCATCGCTTTGGCGGCTGGTCTGTTCGTCGCCGGAATTATTGCAGTTCTCGCGCCGGTGATGCGGGCGGCGAAAGTCGATCCCGCGGTGGCATTGCGTTACGAATGAGGAAAGAAAATGGAAGGTTTGATGCAGGACGTACGCTACGCCGCGCGGAAGATGGTGCGCACTCCCGCTTTCTCCGCCGCGGTGATTCTGACCGTTGCTCTGGCGATTGCAGCCAACACTTCCATTTTCAGTTTCGTCAATGCGGAATTGCTCGAGCCCATGCCTTTCAAGGAGCCCAACCGGGTTCTCGTGATCGAGGAAAAAAACGACCGTTTGAACCTGCCCGCTTTCGGCGCGTCGGTTTTGAATTTTGTCTCCTGGCGCGAGCAGCAGCATTCGTTTCAGCAGATTGCCGCAGCTGGATTCAACACCTACACACTGAACGGATGGGGTGATGCGGAACAGCTGTACGGCAATCTGATCAGTCCCGCGCTGATGCCCGCCCTCGGCCTTTCGCCGGTGGCGGGGCGCTCCTTCAGCAATGACGAAGAAAAGCCGGGATCGACGCCGGTGGCGATGATCAGCGAGGGCTTGTGGAAGCGGCGTTTCGGCGGCAGGCGGTCGATTCTTGGCCAGAGCGTCAGTCTCAATGGTCAAGCCACGACCATTGTCGGCATTGCGCCGGCGCCGCTGAGCTTGATTTCGGGCGCCGAAGTGTACACGCCGCTCACGGTCGATCCGGCAAAGGAGCTTCGCCTCAACCACACGCTGTTTGTGTTCGGAAGGCTCAAGCCCGGGGTATCCCTCCCGCAAGCGCAAGCCGACATGGATTCCATCTCGACCCACATTGACCAGATGTATCCGGAGATGCGCGACTGGAAAATCGGTCTCTTTACGCTGCAGGAAACATTTGTCACTTCAGACTTGAAAACGGGATTACTGGTGCTGCTTTGCGCGGTCGGATTCGTGCTACTGATCGCCTGCGCAAACATCGCAAACTTACTACTCTCGCGGGCAACCGCGCGTCAGCAGGAAATGGCCGTCCGCACCGCAGCCGGAGCGAGCCGTGGCCGTTTGCTGCGGCAATTGTTGATGGAGAGCGTCTTACTCGCCTTGCTTGGCGGTGGTCTGGGAGTTGCGATTGCGTATTGGGCGGTCGGTGCAATCAGCCGGGCGTTGCCACCGAATACGCTCGCGATTCCTGACGTACATGTTGATGCGACGGTGCTGTGCTTTGCTTTGCTGGCGACGGTTCTCACGGGATTTTTATTTGGTCTCGCGCCGGCGTGGCGGATGACGCGGCTCGATCTCAGTGAGGTACTCAAGCAGACGGGACGTGGCGCTGGCGGCGGAACCAGCGCCCGTCTGCGCAACGGCCTGGCCGCTTCGGAACTGGCATTGGCCACGGTGTTATTGGTCGGCGCCGGCTTGCTCATCAAGACACTGGCAAACCTGGAGCGCGTGCGACTGGGTTTTGACCCGCACGGGTTGATCACCTTTCAGCTTTCGCTGCCGACGGCGAAATATCCTCTGGGCAGCGGCATGCCGCAGTTCTATCGTTCGCTGCTCGATGCGATTCAGGGCTTGCCGGGGGTTCGCGATGCGGCGGTTTCCAGCGGAATTCCCCTCGGCGCGGGCAGCTATACGACCAGTCCCCTTGTCGCCCAGCAGTCGGTGCTGCCCCCCGGCACACCCGCGGCAATTGATTGGCGGATCGTGAGCGGCAGCTATTTCAAGACAATGCTGCTGCCACTTGTGCGTGGCCGAACCTTCAATGACGGCGATGGTCCGGGCTCGCAGCCGGTGGCGATCGTTAGCCAGGAAACCGCAAAGAAATTGTGGGGAAATGCGGATCCGATCGGAAGAACTTTTTATCGCGCCGCCGACCCGAAAACCGTGTTCACGGTGGTCGGCGTCGTAGGCGACGTGCGCAGCACGTCGCTGAATCAGCAATCGCCTGCGCTTTACTACCCCATCGCGTGGCATACGGGTCCCTACCATCCCAGCGTCGTGGTCATGGACGTTGTTGTGCGGACCGCAGGCTCGCCGGAAGCAGCAGTGCCGATGCTGCGCGAAAAGATGCGTGCGCTCGATCCGGCGGTTCCAATGGCGAACATTCGCACGATGGAAGACTGGATCGTGACCAGCGCAGCTCAACCGCGGTTGAATGCACGATTGCTGAGCTTGTTTGCTGCCTTGGCGCTGCTGATTGCGGCAATCGGAATTTATGCGGTGTTTGCTTATTCCGTAACGCAGCGCACGCGGGAGATTGGCCTGCGCATGGCGCTGGGGGCGCAACCCGGCAATGTGCTGCGATTGGTGGTCAGCGAAGGCCTGAAAGTGGGGATGGTTGGCATTGTCCTGGGAATAGTCGGGGCACTTCTCGCAGGCCGCGCGCTGTCAACGATTGTTTATGGCGTCCCCGTCCGCGATCCGGCAACGTTTGCGTTGGTAGCGATTGCATTGTTCGCAGTCGTGTTCGCCGCCTGCTTTTTTCCCGCACGGCGCGCGGCTAAGGTGGATCCCATGGTGGCGCTGCGATACGAGTGAGGACAAGACATGAATCGCGTACTTCAAGATCTTCGTCACGCGCTGCGTCAGCTGCATAAGAATCGGGCATACAGTGCAATTGCCATCATTACATTAGGCCTGGGCATAGGCCTGAGCACCACCGTTTTCAGCCTGCTCAACGCAATCATGTTGCGTCCTCTGCCTTATCCTCATCCCGGGCAGTTGGTTGGGTTAGGTCAGTGGCGTCGGCCCGCGGGAGGGGAATATGTGCAGACCGGGGTTTCCGCCCCAAACACTGCGGACATAGCTACGGAAAAGAAAATCTTCCAGCAGGTCGCTTATTTTCGCTTCACGGGGTTCGAACTCAACGCAGGCAATCAGCCGAATGCTGTGGCCGGGATCCGGGGATCACTCGATCTGTTGCCGATGTTCGGCGTTCCTCCGCTGTTTGGACGTTATTTCATTCCCGCAGAGATGCAGGCCGGGCATGATCAGGTGGCCATTATCGGGTACAGACTGTGGAAGGCTCGATTTGCCTCAGATCCCGAAGTACTGGGCAAGACCATTGATCTTGACCGCCAACCTTACACCATCATCGGCGTGATGCCAGCTTCGTTCCGGTTCACATGGGACGAAGAAGAAGATGTCTTTGCTCCGCTGGTACTGACTCCGGAAGAGATGAGCGAAGCGGGCCGCAGCACAACGCGCGGCCTGCAGACGCAGGCACGGTTGCAGCCGGGTGTGAGCGTCGAGCAAGCGCAGTCGGCAATGGACACGTTAGCCGCGAATTTGGCGAAAGATCACCCGCAAGCGAACCAGGCGTGGGGAATCAAGGTCGAACCTTTGCACGCCGCCTACTATCGGAGACTTAAAGAACCGCTCCTGATGATCCAGGGAGCAGTCCTGCTGGTGCTGCTTATCGCCTGCTCCAACGTAATGAGCCTTCTACTGGCCAACGCCTATGCGCGAAAACGCGAGATCACAATCCGCTCAGCCATCGGCGCTAGCCGTTGGCGGATTGTGGCGCAGTTGCTGACCGAGAGTGGCCTGCTGGCTTTTCTTGCCGGAGTACTCGGACTGAGTCTGTCTTACCTTGGCGATCGCCTGTTGACCTTTGAGATGCTTCGCTACGGCCTGGATCGCCCGAATGCCCATGTCATCGGCGTCGATTGGAGAGTATTGGCCTTCACCACCGTCGCCATGATAGCGACCGGAATCATCTGTGGTCTTACTCCGGCCCTGCACAGCTCGCGTACCGACTTGAGTGAGGCCCTGAAATCTGGGGGAGCGGCTGTCACCGATGAGCGACGACGAGTCCGTTTGCATAACTTTCTCGTGACGGGAGAGATGGGAATGGCACTGGCCTTGCTGACCGGAGGTAGCTTGCTGGTGCGCGGATTCATGAAGATATCGCATGCCGATCTGGGTCTCGATCCATCCAGGACGGTACATACCGCAGTCTTCTCGGGCAAAGATTCGTCCAGAACCCAGCGGTTGCTGCTTTATCAACAGATCCTCGAACGCTTGAACCATGCGCCTGAGGTGACAGCCGCCGCGGCGGAGAATTCTGAGGGCGTCTTCATTCGCGCTGAAGGACAGCCGCCCGCTCCGAAAGGCCAGGAGCCCACGGCTGACTGCGTATTGACTACGCCGGAGTATTTCAAGGGGACAAGTTCCCGACTACTCGCCGGGAGGTCATTTACTGACGACGACGGGGAAGGCACGCCGCTGGTGGCAATCATCAACCAAACGTTGGCGCGCCAATATTGGCCACACTCCAGTCCGATCGGCGCGCACATTACTTTGCTCGACAGCGTTTACTCGGGCCGAAGCTCAGGTGTTTCCCAACCACTTGAAATCGTAGGCGTCGTCAAAGACGTCGGATTCGAGTCGCTGGGCACTCGCAAATCGGTCCTTTTTGTGCCCTTGCGCCAATATCCCGATACCCCGCCTTGGCTGGACGTAAGAGTTCTGACCGCGTTGCCTGCCAGCAGCGCAATTCGCGCAATCCGAGATGCGATTCTTGCTGTCGACAGCCGCCAGCAACCTGACATTCGAGTACTGAGCGACGAAGTGGCACGGTCTTATGACGGCCTTCGTTCGCTGTTGCTTCTGCTGTGGATTTCAGCAGCCCTGGCATTGCTCCTGTCGGCGGCGGGTATCTTCGGGGTCGTGTCCTACACGATAAGCGGTCGCACGCGGGAAATTGCCATTCGCCTGGCGCTGGGCGCCCGATACCGCGACGTCCTGCTGAAGATTTTGCGCGGGGCGGCGGCGATGCTTCTCGGCGGGATGGTGCTGGGGCTGCTGGCATCGGCGGGAGCGGTCCGCCTGATGTCATCGATCGAATTCTTCGGCGTGCCCGGGACTGACATATACGCTCTCGCGATGGCAGCACTTCTGCTGACGGTCACGGCGTTGCTGGCTTGCTACATCCCGGCGCGCCGCGCGGCGAAAGTCGATCCCA
>JASHRE010000760.1 GCA_030037515.1 Candidatus Sulfotelmatobacter sp. | reverse complement strand
GTGCGCGACATGGCCTCTATGCCTTGCTGGGCTACACGTGGTCCCGCACTTTTGATTCCGGCATGCCCGATGGGTTGGGCACCAACCCCGGAGCGTTGTACTATCCCCTGCCCGGAACGGCGAAGCTGGATTGGGGATTATCCGAATTGAATTTGAACGACAGCTTCACTGCGTCTGTTTTGTACGAGCTTCCGTTTGGCAAAGGCAAGAAATTCGGCAGCACTTGGAGCGGTGCTACGAACGCGGCTTTTGGCGGATGGCAGGTGAATCTTATCGAAAGGGCGACGTCCGGGTTTCCGCTTTACGTCGTCGACAGCGCGGATGAATCGGGGACCTACTTTTCCTACAACGGATTCACCCTGCAACGTCCGAACGAAGTGGGTGATCCCAACAAGGCGGGCCCAGTAGCCGCAAACCCCAACTGTACGTACACGCCTCCCTCAAAGATTCACACGATTCAGAATTGGTTCAATCCCTGCGCCTTCGAACAGGCGCTACCGGGCGAACTGGGTAGCGCCGTGCGCGCGCCCGTCTATGGTCCGCGTTTCGTCAACACGGACTTCTCCGTGATCAAAGATTTTCCGTTGCCATTCCGCGAGGGGATGAATCTGCAGTTCCGGAGCGAGTTCTTTAACTTGTTGAATCATCCCCAATTCTTTATGACCGGCATCGGCGACAGTGGCATGCAGGACATCAACACGCCATCGACATTCGGTGTGATCAATAACACCGTGAATAACCCGCGGCTGGTTCAGTTCGCTCTGAGACTGAACTTTTAGACGCGAGTGACGTAGGCATCGGCTTGGGGCAGACTATTACTTTTCAGTCTGCCCTTTGTTTTTGGCAATCATTCGAATCCGCGACTGACTCACTCCAAAATTCATGAGCACAAATCACAGGGCTGTTTGGCAAATCCTGCTTCTGCTGTTCTTAGCTTCCTCGGCCTGGGCTCAATCCCGCCGCAAAATCATCATCAACGAAGACTGTTCCGGTCCCGGGGGCAGCAACATGCAAACGGTCGCACTGCTGATTCAATCTCCTCAAACGGAAGTTCTTGGCGTGACTGTCGCCAGCGGAGATCAATGGCGCGATGAGGAAGTCGCGCACACCCTTCGCCTGCTCGAAATCATGGGACGCACCGACATCCCCGTCGTCCCTGGCGCAGAATTTCCCCTGGTCCGGCGCCGCGAAGAGGCGCTGCTCTGGCAGCAGCGCTACGGCAAAGTCGCATACGCCGGCGCCTGGGACGACCGCTGGTGGCACGAGCCGTCGGTGATCCCCCCGCTGCCCGAAGGCCAGCCCACCGCGAAGCCCGCCGCCGAGGACGCCGCCCACTTTCTCATCCGCGTGGTGCACGAGTACCCGCACGAAGTCACAATTTACGAGGGCGCGCCCATGACCAATCTCGCGCTCGCCATCTCGATCGATCCCGATTTCCCGAAACTCGTAAAAGAACTCGTCTTCATGGGCGGGAGCTTGAATCCCGAAAGCACGAACCCTGAGTTCGCAAACAACCCGCGGCACGAATTCAATTTCTGGTTCGATCCGGAGGCGGCGCACATCGTGCTGCGCGCGCCGTGGAAGAAAATCGTCTGCACCCCCACCGACATTTCGATCCAAACCCATATGACCGCAGCGATGGTGAAACAGATCGCAGCAAGCGGAACTCCGCTGGCACAGTACGTCGTGAAATTCGCCATGCTCACACCCGGCGCCGATATCATGTGGGATGAACTCGCCGCCGCGGCATGGCTTGATCCCACCATCATCACGAGGTCCGAAACGCGCCACATGAGCGTCGACATCGATCACGGGGCCGGGTACGGCAACACCTTGACGTGGAGCAAGAGCGATCTCGGGAAGATCGCGGCGCAGGCGGTCGAAATCCAAGCCGATCTCGATGTTGAAAAGTTCTACCGCATGTTCGTAAGCTTGATGGCCGCGCCGACGCCGAGGCCGTGAGGCGCGGCCCGGCGGCTGGCAGCGAATTTCTGAACAGCATACAATTGCAGGGTAAGCTTTTCTATGTCTCCCATTCCCGACGATCTAGCGACCATTAAAGATGACATGATTGCCTTCATTGAAGGCCACGGCATGCGCCGCTTTCACGGCTATGTCGATTACGACGAAGTGCAGTGCGTCATGTGGGAGATGGGAGGCAATCCCGACGGATGGAAGGACTTCGTCGAACTCGCAAAGAGCGCAGGCACACCGTTTCTCACCATGCACTCGTGGACGCTCGAGCGTGAGGAACTCGAAGAACTCGTGCAACGCCTGACGAACTCCGAGTTTTCCGATGGCGACGATGTCGAGGACGCGCGGTGGCTCCGCGCTCACGCCGGCAAGGTGGGCTTCCTGCAGCTGGGCTGGGCCTATCAGGGATCGATGTTCCTCTGCGAAGTGAGCACGGAATGGTACGAGCGCTATCAGCGCCTGCTCGAAGTCTCCGACGAATTCGGCGGGCTTACCATGGACGAGCCCGACCAAGACGAAGAGAACTAACGCCCAACTCGGAAGTGAGAAGGAATGCGGGTGGGGTGGCGATGCGAATACTTCCGCGGTCTGGGCCTCTGTCTTGCTGACCTCGTGATCCCTGATTTCTGCCTTCTGACGTCCCACCTTTGCCTGGTTCTCCTGCGCTACACTGATTGTCTCCCATGCAATGGATTTCCAGGCCGATGGCTCCGGAACTCGCTCGCGACCTCGCTTCGGCCCTCAGTGCGGACCAACGCTTTGGTGACAGCGCTCCTGCACTCGCGCGCCTGCTCGTCCAGCGCGGCATCGCAGATCCCGATTCGGCCAGACACTTCCTCGCGCCTTCTCTAAACCATCTTCATGCGCCCGAGAAACTGAACGGCGTTCGGCTGGCCGTCGACCGGATTGCCGCTGCGATCGAACGCAAGGAGCCGATGCTCATCTACGGCGACTACGATGTCGACGGAACCATGGCCGTGATCATCTTGAAGACGGCCATCGAGATCTGCGGCGGATCGGCCGATTTTCATGTGCCGCATCGCATTCGCGAAGGATATGACATGCGCGATGACGTGATCGAACGCGCTGCCGCGGCCGGCATTCGCTTGATCATCAGCGTGGATATGGGCATTCGCGCCTTCGCTCCCGCAGAAACCGCGCTCCGCCTGGGTGTCGACTTGATCGTAACCGATCACCACTTGCCGGGCCCGGATGGCGTTCCCGCCGCGTTCGCCGTTATCAATCCCAATCAAAATGGATGTGAGTACCCCTTCAAGCATCTGTGCGGAGCAGGAGTTGCTTTCAAGTTGGCGGAGGCGTTGCTGCGTCGTCGCCTAGATTCCAAAGATCAGAACCGGTTTCTGCTGTCGTTTATGAAAGTCGTTGCCATCGCGACGATTGCCGATGCCGTGCCGCTCACCGGCGAGAATCGGGTCTTTGCCGCTCTCGGTCTTGACGCCCTGCGCCGGGCAGTCAATCCGGGACTGAAGGCGTTGCTTGAAATCGCGCAAATTTCGCCGAATCGCCCGCCGACCTCTGTCGAGGTAGCTTTTCGCATTGCCCCGCGCATCAATGCTGCCGGACGCATGGACGTAGCCCGCGATGTGATTGAATTATTCAGTGTGAAGGATCCTGCTCGCGCTGAGGATCTCGCCGCCAAACTCGACAAGCTCAATACCGAGAGGCAAGAGGAAGAGCGGCGCATTCTGGCCGCGGCCCAGCAACGCGTCAGCAGTGATCGTGCCCTCTGCGATGCCTTCTGCATCGTGATCGACGGAGACGGCTGGCATCGCGGCGTGATCGGCCTTACCGCGACGCGCATTCTTGAACGCTACAACCGTCCGACGATTGTTATCTCGCGTGAAGGCGATGAAGCCTTCGGATCCGGCCGCTCCATTTCTGCTTTTCATCTTCTCGAAGCCATCGAAACCTGCCGGGATTTATTCTCCCGCTATGGAGGCCACGCTCACGCCTGTGGATTCGCCATGCCCGCCGCGAATGTCCCAGAACTTCGCGCGCGGCTGGACGCCTTCGCCCGCTCTCGGCTGACGTCGGCAGATTTCGAGCCCGTGCTTGACCTTGACGGCGACTTGCCTCTGGAAGACGTGACGCCAGAGTTTTTTCAGGTTCTACATCTGCTCGAGCCTTACGGAGCCGGCAATCCCAAACCCGTCTTCGCGGCGCGTGCGGTGCAACTGAGCGCCCCTCCGCGCATTTTGAAGGACAAGCACGTAAAACTGAAGGTTCGCGGGGCAGAACTCAACTTTGCCCACCTGGGTGGAGAATCGGACCGGCTCGGCGCCGCCGCTATTCTTGCGACCCCACGCTGTCATCCGGATTCGTCCGCCATCCGCCGCAATGACAAGGAAGCAGCGGTTGCTGGTTCTTCGACATCGCTGAGAACCGGGAACGGAGAACCGAAAACTAGACTGAGGATCACCTTTGATGTGCTCGGATGGCACATGGCAGAACGTCTCCGGCAAAAGCCGCTTCTCGCGGGCGATATAATCGACATCGCTTTCACCGTCGGCCACAACGACCATCCCGAATACGGTGGCCTGGAGTTTTGTCTGCGCGATTTCAAAGCATGACTCCGCCCGCTACCACAAATGGTAGTGTCCGTTCCTCCGTGCAACTTCTACCTCGATCCCAAATAAAGCGGACAGCCGGTTAACGGTAAGAATCCTTTCCTTTGGTCCGTCGGCCACGACCCGTCCGCCGCTCATCAGCACGACGCGCTGGATTTCGGGTACGATGTCGGCCAGTTCATGGGTGACAAGCACGATCGCCGTGCCGGTTCTGGCAAGATGGCTCATCGTATGCCGCAAACTTTGCTGCACAGCGAGATCGAGCGAGTTGCATGGCTCGTCGAAAAGCAGGGCGTGCGGGCGGTGCACGAGCGCCCGCGCAATCAGCACACGCCGAGCCTCGCCAGACGACATTTCGTTGACCGGCCGATCCGCCAGATGGGAGATCTTCAGTTCGGCCAGGACCGCATCGGCCAGTTCACGCTTTTCCGCATCCACTGTGTGATTCGGCCAGATCCCCGTGCTGCTGAAAAAGCCCGAGAGCACGGCGTCTCTGCCGCTGGCTTCGCCGGTGCAGGAACGCATCAGATCGTTGGAGACGATACCCAGCCGGCTGCGCAGCTCAAAGACATCCCAAGACTCTTCCCCTAGAATCGAGATTGACGAATCTTCCCGATACACGGGATAGCATTCCCGCGTGATGGTCTTGATCAGAGTCGATTTTCCGCATCCATTGGGGCCAAGGATCGCAACATGCTCATCGAGTCCGATCCGCAAGCTGAAGTTGTCGAGTGCGATTTTCCCGCCGCGCGTCACGGCGACGTTGCGCATCTCGAGCAGCGCAGGTGCTTTGGTGGAGTTCATCGAATCTAAAGAGTGTAGACGAGACTCAGGCGGCGAAACATCACGAACTGAGAACTGGTAACCGCCAACCGAGAACTGAGTTTTGTTTTACACTGATTCCAGATGCCGCTCCCGATCTACCGCTTACGACGACTCTTGGTCGTGATTGCCGTGTTTCTCACAGCCGCGGTGGCTGGAATGTACATTTATGCGCGCATGCGCATCCGCGATGTGCGCAAAGAAGTGCCAAACAAGCTTGGGATCGAGATCAGCAAGACCGCCAATGGATATCGGTATTCCAAATCGGACGGGCGGCGAACGCTGTTTTCCGTCGAAGCCGCTGATGTAAAGGAATTTAAGCTCAACGGTCGCGCCGAGCTGCACAAAGTGAACATCATTCTCTACGGACGCGATTCTTCGCGCTACGACCAAATCTACGGTGACGATTTCCGGTACGATCCGAAAAGCGGAGATGTGACGGCAAGGGGCGACGTACAGATCGATCTGGTGGCCAATCCCGAGGGCAGCACGCGCCCCGATCAGGCCGCGCCCAAGGTCGTCAAAAATGCCATACACCTCAAGACCCGAGATTTGGTTTTCAACAAGGATACGGGCGACGCGTTTACTAACGCCCGCGTCGAGTTCAGTACTCCGCAGGCCAGTGGATGGGCTGTCGGCGTCAAATATGCGGGGAAGAGAAATGTCCTCACCTTGTCGTCCCGCGTCCACATGCAGGTTACCGGGCCGAACGCCGCTGTCATCGATGCCGACCACGGAGAGATGACGAACGATCCGCGTGAGATCGTTCTCGATCATCCGCGGTTGCAGCGTGCGGGCTCGACCATGCAAGCCGACCACTCCGTCTTTCATCTCACGCCCGACGACAACGTAGAAAGCATACTTGCATCGGGCAACGTGCTGACCGAAACCCGCCTCAGGCGCCAACCAGAACAGGCCGGAGATCCCGCGGAAATCCGTACACGCGCGGATGAGGCCGACCTAAGCCTGACGGGCAGCCAGAATCTACTTCGCACTGCGATCCTGACCGGAAATGTTCACGTCGAGCAGCTCGGCCCTCGTCCCATGCAGGGCGACGCCGGCCGTGTGATACTCCAGTTCGCCGGGCGGAATCAGCTCCAGTCGGCCCGGGCTACCGACGGAGCACGAATCTTCGAGAACGCCACAACAAAGAGTGCGTCCGCTCCAGGGCCGCTCCAATCGGGCAAAACGTCATCGATGCAGAATTTCGTACTTACTGCGCCTACGATCGATTTCAGAATGGCTGAAGGACAACATCTCGAGTATGCGGAAACTTCCGGACCGCCAACTATTACGATTAGCAGCGAGGGCTCGCCCGCGACCCGGCCATCCTCCTCCGGGAAAACCATGATAACGGCGGGCAAATTCCAGGCTAATTTCGCCACGGAAGGTGGACGAACCTATCCCGTCAGCATGCACGGTGCGCCCGGCGCCCGCATCGTCAACTCGACTCCGGGCCAACCTGATCGCGTCAGCACGAGCCAATCGGTGGATGCCTTTTTTCTTCCTCAAGGCGGGATTGAATCGGTCACCCAGAAGGGAACCGTCTTCTACACCGATAACCAGCCATCCGACAAGCGCACGCAAGCCTGGGCGAGTAATGCCCGCTACACGCCCGCCGATCAAATGCTGGGCTTGACCGGAAGCCCTCGTGTTCAAAGTGGATCGATGGTCACCACCGCGAAGACCATCCACATCAATCGCGCGACTGGCGAGGCAGACGCCGACACCGAAGTCAAAAGTACGTACAGCGATCTGAAAGAGCAGCCTAATGGCGCCCTGCTCGCGTCTTCGTCTCCGATCCACGTCACAGCAAGCAGCATGACTGCCCAGAACAATCCCGGACTGGCCGTCTACACAGGCAATGCCCGCCTGTGGCAGGATGCGAACGTGATCGAGGCGCCGTCGATCGAGTTCGATCGCGACCATCGCTCCCTTATCGCGCAAGGAACGGCGCAACATCCTGTGCAGACGACTCTGGTCCAAGAAAGATTGCAGCCGAATACGCCTTCTCGAACCAGTGCGTCGCAACCTAAGGCCCAGCCTGTTAGCGACGAAAATGAGTACAGCCCGACCACGATCACCGCAGCGCAGCTCACCTACACCGATTCCGACCGCAAAGCACACTACGAGGGCGGTGTTGTGGTAAAGGGCGCTGATTTCACTGCAACCTGCCAAACCCTTGATGCGTATCTGCGCCCCAAAGGCGAAACTAAGGCGAATTCATCAGCGAATGACCCCGGCCAACTCGATCACATGGTCGCTCAGGGCGATGTTCTGGTGCAGCAACCGAACCGTCGAGCAGAGGGACAAAAGCTGGTCTACACGACGGCTGATGACAAATTTGTGATGACTGGCGGTCCGCCTAGCATTTTTGATGCCGAACAAGGCAAGATTACGGGCGTTTCGTTGACTTTCTTTAGGGCCGATGATAGGGTGCTGGTAGAAGGCGAGGCAAGTACTCCTGTGGTAACCCAAACGCGAGTGGCACAATAATTGGCAAGATAAATGCGTACCCTGGCCACCGACGAAATTGGCAAGTCTTATCGTGGCCGTCGCGTTGTAAACGGTGTCAGCCTGCGGGTTGAACAGGGCGAAGTTGTTGGATTATTAGGGCC
>JASHRE010000759.1 GCA_030037515.1 Candidatus Sulfotelmatobacter sp. | reverse complement strand
CTTCGGCGATCGCGTAGTCCAGAGCGCAGCCAGTTCGTCGGGCGATAATGCTGTGCCCTTCATCAGTTACAGTCTGGGTGGAAAGGCCAACAACGCTCCGGGCTACTACAAGCCACAATACCTTAACTTTGGGCCCAGACTCGCAGGTGCCTACGGCCTTAATCCCAAGACCGTGCTCAACGCGGGCGTGGAAGTTCTCTATGATCAAACGGTGATCAACGCCGCGCAGTACCAGCAATCGCAGTTCTCGTATCTCTTCCAGGCCGCTGTGACTCAGCCTTGCGGCAGTCCGGGAGACCCCGGCGGAAACCTTTCGACCTGTCCGAGGTTCACTGGAGTCAACAATCCGCCAGCGGCGCCAGCGGCTCCTACAATAACCAAGCCCTTTTTACCTTTCGTTAGCAACGGGACGCCGTTCGGTCTTGCCAATGGTCAGGCATTCAACGAGATTCTGGATCCCCAGCTCAAGAATCCGTATTACCTCGCGTTCACGTTCGGGATGCAGCATGAGTTACCCAAAGGATTCATTCTTCGAACATCCTACGTGGGTCGTCTGGGCAGGCGCTTGCTGGCCCAGGCGGACGCCAATCAACTCATCGATTACCGCGACCCGGTCTCCGGTCAGCTGATGTCCCAGGCGTTCTCGAACATTACACAGGCGATCCGGAGCGGGGCGACCGTTAGTCCCCAGCCCTTCTATGAAAACGTGATGGTTCCCGGCACGGGGGCTGCACTCGGACTCGCGAATAACACGGATGTTATTTCCGAACTGCTCAGCACTTATGCTTTCCGTGGTGACTTTGCCGACACCACGCAGGCTCTTGCATCTCTCCAGCCGTATGGTCTGGGCCTACCCGCTAACGTCGGCATGGGAGCTCAATTCTCTGAGAACACCTTCTATACGAACCAGGGATTCTCAAGCTATAACGGATTGCTGACTACCCTGCATAAGAATGCGGGCTATGGTTTGCAATTTGACCTGAACTACACGTGGTCCCATTCCATTGACAACGTTTCGATCATCGCCAATCAGGCCGCTTTTGCCGGATATGGTTTCATCTGTGACGTGCTGCGGCCGCGCGAATGCCGCGGCAACTCTGACTTTGACGTTACTCAGTACTTCAATGGTAACTTCATCTACGACCTGCCGGTTGGCCGAGGGAAGGCGATCGCCGGAGGCGCGTCGCGTTGGCTGGATCAGGCTATCGGTGGTTGGACCGTGAGCGGCCTTCCCAGCTGGCACACCGGAAACGCCTATTTCGCGGCTGCCAACGCATTTGTCGCCGGATATGCGAACGATGCGCCGGCTATTCTGGTCGGATCGATGTCGGACGTCAAAACTCATTTGTCTGGCGGAAACGGGCAACCGCTTTACGTGTTTCCGAACGCGAGCCAAGTAGCTGCTGCGGACTATACCGGTCCGGTCGGGTTCAACATAGGGGCGCGTAACAACTTGCGCGGACCGGGTTTCTTTGACATGGATCTGGGGCTGGCGAAGGCGTTTCCGCTCTACTCCGATAGAGTAGCGCTGAAGTTCCGCGCCGACGCCTTCAATGCCTTCAACCATCCAAACTTTGCCTTACCGTGCACCGATATCACGAATGCGTCCTGCACATTCGGCACAATACCGAACACGATAGGCACGACGATCAATAACGACGGTCCAGCGTATCGGGTGCTACAGCTCGCCCTGCGGCTAGAGTTCTAGCACCCAGATCCTTATCCGGCTCGTGCCCATCGACGGTGTCGACTGTGATCTGGCTGACTCTGCACCAGGGAGTTCGTCATGCAGAACGCGGCCCCGCGGTCACCGCTGGGATGATCCGACAACTCCGAAAGCCCGGCCACCGGGTTGAGCAAGCGAATTCGCAACCCATCAATACGGCGGCAAGATGCTTTACGATCCTGCTCGGCACACCAAAACTAAGGCCAGCCTGGCGGGCCGGCCATTTTATTTCGTTATGACAATTGGATATCGGGAAACCCCGGATCCCTCCACGCGCAATTGCAACGGCAGCGCCGACCCAAATTGCATGGGTCGGCATGACACCCTGGAAGGTATTGTCACCGCGTCAGCACCCGATCATGAGCACGCTCATCCTGCTCCTGAGCAGCAGGGGTGAAGTCGCGCTCGGACTCGGGAGGCAGAATCTTCGCCGCTGCACTTTCTTCGACCGACGGCAGCGCGACCTTGAGCGCCTCATCGATCGTCTTCACGTAATGCACGGTGAGATTTTCCAGTTGCTCGGGCGTGAGGTCCTCGTCCACGTTCGTCTTGTTTTCCGCGGGCAGGATCACGTCGCGCACGCCTGCGCGTTTGGCGGCGAGCACTTTCTCTTTGATCCCACCGACCGGAAGAACATTCCCGCTTAGCGTGATCTCGCCGGTCATCGCGACGAGCGGCTGGATGCGCCGCTTCGTGAGCAACGACACCAATGTCGTGGCCATGGTGACGCCGGCCGACGGACCGTCTTTCGGAATCGCTCCCGCGGGCACGTGAATGTGGATGTCGTGGCTCGCGAAGAAGTCCTCGGCGATGCCCAGACGATCGGCGTTTGAGCGTACCCACGTCAGCGCCGCCTGCATCGATTCCTGCATGACCTGACCGATTTGACCGGTCATGGTGAATCCGCCTTTGCCTTTCATGGCATTGGCTTCGACGAACAGAACGTCACCGCCCGATGGAGTCCAGGCAAGTCCGACAGCGACTCCGGGCCGCTCGGTGCGCTCGGCGATTTCGCCTTCGCTGCGAATCTTGATGCCCCCCAGGAATTCCTGAATGATCTCGTGATTCACGACGAGCTTCTCCATCTTGCCCTCGGCCAACCGGCGTGCTTGCTTGCGGCAGATCGTGCCGATCGTCCGCTCCAGACTGCGCACGCCGGCTTCCCGCGTGTAATGCCGGATGATGTAGCGCACGGCATCTTCCGGGAATTCGATCTGGTCCCTGGCAATTCCGTTCTCATCGATCTGGCGCGGAATCAAGTATTGGAACGCGATGTGAACTTTCTCTTCCTCCGTATATCCCTGCAGTTCAATGATCTCCATGCGGTCGCGCAGCGGCTCGGCGATGGGGTCGAGCATGTTCGCGGTCGTGATGAAGAGCACCTTCGACAGATCGAACGTCACATCGAGATAATTGTCGCGGAACGTCGAATTCTGCTCGGGATCGAGCGCTTCGAGCAACGCCGAAGCTGGATCGCCACGGAAATCGCGTCCCACTTTATCGATTTCGTCCAGCATGAAGACCGGATCTTTCGTCTCCGCGCGGCGAATGCCTTGAATGATCTGTCCCGGCAGTGCGCCGATGTAGGTGCGGCGATGACCCCGGATTTCGGCTTCATCGTGCACGCCGCCCAGCGAGAGGCGAACGAACTTGCGTCCCAGGGCTCGCGCAATCGATTTGCCCAGCGAAGTTTTGCCCACACCGGGAGGTCCGACGAAGCACAGAATCGGGCCTTTCATGTTGGGCTTCAGCCGCCGCACGGACAAATAGTCGAGGATGCGGTCTTTGACCTTTTCCAGATCGTAGTGATCGTGATCGAGAATTTCTTTTGCCTTGGGAATCTCTATGTCATGGCCGGAAGTTTTCGACCACGGCAGCACGGCCAGCCATTCGATGTAGTTGCGCGTCATCGAATAATCGGCGGCCATCGGCGACATGCGCGACAAGCGTCCCAATTCCTTGAGCGCTTCTTTCTTCACCTCATCGGGCATACCCGCTTCTTCGATTTTCTTTTTCAGATCCTCGACGTCGCGCTGGCCTTCGTCCTGCTCACCCAGTTCTTTTTGGATCGCCTTCATCTGCTCGCGCAAGTAGTACTCGCGTTGCGTCTGCTGCACCCGATCCTGCACTTCGCTCTGGATCTTGTTCCGCAGTTGCTGGACCTCGAGTTCCTTCGCCAGATGCTGATTGATTTTCTGCAGACGGATCAGGACATCGGTTGTTTCGAGCGCGTCCTGCTTGTCGGGCGTCGAAAGCGACGGCAGCGAGGACGCGATGAAGTCGACCAAACGGCCGGGCTCGTCGATGTTCATGGCGACCGTCGAGAGTTCGTCGGAAAGCGTCGGCGAACCGGCGACGATTTGCTGGAACAGCGTCAGCACATTGCGCTGCAGAGCCTCAATTTCCGAAGTCGCGGCCGGGGTCGCACCTTCTGCGATCGGCGTGTAGTGCGCGCGCATGAAGGGCGAAAGCTGCGTGAACTCTCCAAGGTGTATCCGCTCGAGCCCCTCTGCGAAAACGAAGAGGCTCTGATTGGGCATCTTGACGACTTTGTGCACCACCGCCGAGGTACCGACGGTGTAAAGATCGCTGGGCTGGGGATTGTCGACGCGCGCTTCGCGCTGCGCCACCACAATGATGGTCTTATCATCCCCCAGGGAGTTGATTAATTGCACAGAACTTTCACGACCCACGGTCAGCGGCAAAACGGCGTGCGGGAATAGGACCGTATCTCGTACCGGCAAGACCGGAAGCGCCCTCTGATCGTTTGTTTCCTTAGGCTTATGATTACGTTCGGGCGTCTGTTGACTCATGACTCTCCTTGAGTGTATCTCGCTCAAGTTTAGATGTTGCGGCTCCGGCAAAGGTTTCAGGTCCCTGAGAAGCATTCTCGCGGGACGAATTTTAGCCTGGCAGCGAGCACAAAGCACGTTCCCAAGGTGCAGAGGCTAACGCTGCCGACCAGTTTTGCCAAGCACTAAATTCGGAACTGGTCAGGGTACGGTGCCCTCGGCTGCAACAGAGGCTTCGCGGAAGCAGAAACCTCGTCGGTGCGTACGGCATCTTTTAGCTTTCCCCCTTTTCGCCAAGTTCCTCTTCCAAGACTTCCAGAAGCGACCCGACCAAAATGCCTGCGCAGACCAAGGACAGACCGGCTCAGAGCGCGAGCGATCCGTGGCTCATCGCAATGGCCGTAATGCTAGCCACGTTTATGGAAGTTCTCGACACTTCCATCGCCGCCGTGGCTCTGCCCTACATCGCCGGCAGTCTTTCGGCCAGCAACGACGAAGCTACGTGGGTGCTAACCAGCTACCTGGTGGCGAATGCCGTCATTCTGCCGGCCAGCAGCTGGTTTTCGCTGCGCTTCGGACGCAAGCGCTTTCTTATCGCGTGCATCATTATCTTCACCGTGGCGTCGTTCGCCTGTGGAGCAGCGCAGAGCTTGGCGTGGATCCTGATTGCGCGCGCCATCCAGGGCGCCGGCGGTGGAGCTTTGCAGCCTCTGTCGCAGGCAATTCTGCTCGAGAGCTTCCCTCCGCAGAAGCGGGGAGCCGCGATGGCTGTTTTTGCCCTTGGCGTGGTCGTCGCTCCGGTCCTCGGACCAACACTCGGGGGATGGTTGACCGATACCTATTCCTGGCGATGGGCCTTTTACATCAACATCCCGGTCGGGATTTTCGCCGTCTCCATGATCTCGCGCTACGTCGAGGATCCTTCGTACATAAAAGAAGCAAAGCCGGGAAAACTTGACGCGCTCGGTCTGGGATTCCTGGCGGTCTGGCTCGGTTGCCTGCAGGTCATTCTCGACAAAGGACAGGAAGACGATTGGTTCGGGGCGCGCTGGATTCGCTGGGCGGCTGCAATCCTAGTTATCAACTTTATTGCTTTTCTCATTCGCGAATTTCGTCACGAGCAGCCGCTGGTCGATTTGCGCGTTTTCCGGCATCGCAACTTCGCTCTGGGGTGCCTGCTGATTGGGTTGTTTGGCGCGGCCATTTATGGCCTGGTGACTTTGCTGCCCTTGTTCTATCAGGAACTCATGGGCTACACGGCATTAGCGGCAGGATGGGCCGTAAGCCCGCGCGGTATAGGGGCCATCCTTGCGATGCCGATCATAGGCTATTTGACGGCCAAGATCGACAATCGATGGCTGATCGCGGCCGGCTTTGTGATGTTCGGCATTGCGAGCGTATGGTTTGGCAGGGCGAATCTCGACATCGGACAATGGAGTTTGCTGTGGCCGATCGTGATCAGCGGATTCGGATCCGGATGCATTTTCGTTCCGCTTTCGACGACCGCAATGGCGTTCTTGAAAAACGAAGAGATCGGTAATGCCACCGGCCTTTATAACCTGCTGCGCAATGTGGGAGGCAGCGTCGGGATTTCGGTGGTCAATACGATCGTCGCGCGACGTGAACAACTGCATCAAACCGAACTGGCACATTGGTTGACGCCGGGCCGGGTCACCGTCGAGCAGGCCGTCGATGAAATGCGGCACTTTCTGTTGTCGCAGGGAGCATCCCCGGCCACGGCGATGCAGCGTGCTTACGGGCTGATCGGGCAGCTCCTGTCGACCCAGGCGCGGCTTTGGTCTTATGTCGACGACTTCCGCTACATGGCGCTGTTGTGCTTCGCCTGCGTGCCCATCGTCTTTGCACTCAAGAGAAGTGTAGGAGTAAAAGGCGCTCTACGCGCCGGTCATTGAAACGAACTCTCTGCGACTGTGAGGTTCACTTTGGGAAATGATCAAGCCGCGGGATAGATTCCCAGCACTTTCACAAAATCGGCGACTTCGCCCAGGTGGCGCAAGGCGTTGCGGGCAGGTTCGTCGTCGCCG
>JASHRE010000758.1 GCA_030037515.1 Candidatus Sulfotelmatobacter sp. | reverse complement strand
ATTTGAATTCTGTGACGTCATCGGTCGAGAGAATTTGGGAAGATAGTTCGACCATGCGCCTTTGAGGGGGCGAGAGTGGCAAGGGACCTGAAACGAATGGAAGAACAGTCGGAAATCACCGCGCGCGAGTCCGCAATACGGCGCACCCCCGATGTCTCGCAGAGCCCTCTAGTCTGGTTCGGGCAAGCTGAACTTTTCCGTGCTGAGAAGGCCGGCTTTCAAAGCATATCGCGCGACAGCTGCCCGTGATGTCAATCCGAGTTTTTCGGCAAAGCGGCGGCGAATGACTTGGAACGATCATGCGGATTGGACGGTCATCACCGTCGAGTCCCCGCCGCTCGTGTGACCCAACAGCGGGCCCGGCTAAAGCGCTTGTTCCTTTACTTTTTTCAGATGCACATCGGCCAAGGGCCAACACTCATATAAATTGAAATCTGCGACGTTCCGCAACACAAAGGTCGGAATTCCGGTCGAATGCTGAATCTTGATGTGAGCGAAGTCCGCGCCTGCGACATCTTCCAGAACCAGCCCCGGACGCACATCTTCGCTCATGTAGCGGACTTGGACGTCGCGCATGTCGATGTTCTTTACGTGACGGATATAGAATGCGTGCCCCGGCATGCGGCCGAAGCGATTGGGCTCGGGATAAGCGTTCTCGGACTCGGCCGGCTCAACGGCCGCGTCTTCCCTGCTACCACCTCCCCTATGCACGACAAGAATGTTGCTCAGCTTCAAATCCTCGATGTAATGACCCGGAATACCGGTGATAATCGAGGCCTGGCGAGAAGCACAATTTGAAACGAGAATGTTACTAATGTTGATGCGTCGAATCTCACCTACAGGAACTCCCTCAGGGCCGCGCATGCGGCTACCTAGCCGAATAAAGAACGGAACGTCGACAATATCGCGCATGGTGATATTGCTGATGGACACATCTTCGAGTAGTGCGCCGTCAACCGACTCCAGAGCCATACCGCGGCAGTTGTCGATCACGCAGTTGGAAATTGTGATGTTGCGGAAACCTCCGTTCGATTCGGTTCCAAACTTGATCCTGCCCGTCCGAGATACCTTGGAATCAGAACTGAATGGCTTGTACGTCCCGTTCAGCAGCGTGCCCTCTTCATAGCCGCCGGTGACATAGCAGTTCGTGATGGCGACATGCTCGGTGAATCGTGCCCAGCCGAGCCCATACGAGCTTTTCAGGCAGATACCATCATCCCAAGGGGAATTTACGCTGCAATTAGAGATGCGCACGTTACGGCAGCAGTCGATGTCGATACCATCTCGGTTTGTATCGATCAGCACATTGTCGATCGTGAAATTGTCGACCCCGGTCGCCAGGATACCGAAATGTCCTCCGTGCAGAATTGAGAGATCGCGGAGCGTGACGTTGTGGCAATTCTTAAGGCTGACCGCTTTATTGCCGACGCCCTCAGGCAGGACCGTATCTCCCTCGCCATGGCTCAGCCCTTTGCCCCAGATGAGCCCGGAACCAAAAATGGATACGTTTTGAATGCCTTCACCCCAGATCAAACTGTTATGCCAGTGACTGTGGCCGAAGTCCTGATATTTGTCCCAGCTATTCGGCTCGGCAGGGTCGTATGCTTGATTGCTTTCGGTCGTGGGTGAACCTGCGGCGATGATGGTCGCACCAGGACTGAGACAAATGTGGACGTTACTCTTTAAGTGAATGGAATAAGAAAGATAATTCCCAGGCGGGAATCGGACGGTACCACCCCCAGCGGTGGCGGATGCTGCAATGGCGCGATTAATGGCTTCCGTGTCGAGCGTGGCACCATCACCTTTGGCTCCGAACGCCATCACGTCAAACTCACTTCGTGGAGAAGCCGACGTCTCGGCAGCAGTCGTGCGCGCCTTGGCTCCTACTCCCAGCGCAACGCCAGAAAGGCTCAAACCGGTTTTGATGAAATTCCGTCGTGCCGTCTTATTGAAGAACATGCGGATTCTTCGATGTCTCTAGAGTGGAAATATCCTGGGTTGTTATAACACGTCGTCGATCCCGGATCGGAGTCTCACATTCTCGACCCTATAGAAATCGGTGGCGGCTGGGAAAAAATGAGCCGAGGCAGTTTGGCGAGGTAGTATGGCGAGCGTAATCACTAACGGTATGTGCTTCACCGCCGGGGGTCGACGAGCTGAAACGAATAGTGGTCCGAAAAACAATTCGACCTCGCCATATCGATAATGGTACAGCGAGGTCTCTTATGTTTCTTCCTAGGCAGACTTCTTTTGCGCCGCCTTGATCTTCGCCCATCTGGCTCTTTGGGCGGCAGCTATCTTTTTCCGAGCCGCAGCAGATAAAGTCGACCTCTTCTTGGATATAGGCACTACGTTCTGTTTCTGCGCCGAGCTCCGTTTTTGTCCGTTGTTGGTACGAACCTTTGCCCACCGTGCTCTCTGGGCAGCCGCGATTCTCGCTCTGGCTGCCAGGGATAACCTGTTGCCACGTTTCTGGGACACACCGGACGAACTGCTACTTAAAGCAGAGAGAGCGGTATCAAGCTGCCGCACTGCCTTTGCAGCCTGCTCCCGCTCTCTTTTCAACTGTTGTACGATCGTATCTAGGTTAGCCATCAATATCTCCTTTCTTTGGATTGTATCAGGAGTAGTCGAATTTCCATATGGTTCAGATCTATAGATAGATTCGGCGACTGCTGATTTAGGCAAATGCCCTGATAAGCAACATTAGTGGAAGTCGAAGTCGCCAACCAGATCGCCCCAACGGAATCGATTTGGCTAAGTGGGAGTAAGACCGGCAACCAACATCGTTGCCCGGGCAAGCACACTTTAAGGTCCGTAACCGTGAATTGGTCTCTTACCTCAAGACACCGAGTTTCAGACCGGAATTGAAGTGCGGGCCGCGATCCTTGAGCGAGGAGCCTACACGGGAGAGGGTTGCGCTGGATTCTCAGACACCGACTTGCTTCTTACCCCTGAGCAGGCGCTTGTCGGTCTCTTCGACCATGCGCATATCTTCGGAGGCTCTCCCGAGATGTTGGGCGTGCTGCCGAAGGGCCGCCATTAGTCGTGAAAATACGGCGACGCCTGAGGAAAGGCTGTAAACGTTGGCGTGGCTGAGAGAGACCGTGGTGTAGCCCGCAGGAATGCCAATCCCCTGACCAATCGCGGGCGGTAGAGCAAGGCATGGCCGACCATCGCTAACCCCACAACGAGCATGCCGATGAGGTTAGTGTTCTCTGAACTCATCACCCGCAGCGCTTGAACATGATTCAAAGCGTAGGCAGCGCTCGCGTTTCTCGAAAAGATTCCTCCCACTAAGAGCCCGATCGAAACCACATAGGACAGGCCAGCCCCGCCTATCCGCGGTCATTCTCCCCATGCCTGCCCGGCAAAGCGGTCAGCGAGATCCGTCGTTCAATCGGCAAGCTCGCATCGGGTTCGATCCGAGACGACGTCCACGCCGGGAACGAGGCAGGCCAGCTCCGCTACTGCCATCCGGTCGCGGCCAGAGCGGCAAAGTTCGCCGGATTTCCATAGAACATCCGACTGGCTCAGGCGTACCGCTGCGATGCTGGCGCCGGAGCCAACTGTCAGCCGCCGAAGTGCGGCTCGAAGAGGCTCCAGGTAACTCGCGCGGCGTCCCCGTCCGGGATCTTCGGCCTCTATAAATGCGCGTCCCATGACCGCATTCGCCCTGCGGAGACCGGTTCCAACTGTCGCATCGGGCGATCACCGGTTCCGGCAATTCCCCACGTTCACCCCTGAGACTGAATTGCCAACTTCGCCACGCAGCCATATCTTGAAAGCCGGGGGTCTCTGCGCGCCACCCGTCGTAGCAGACGGCGCGAGCAACGGGGGTTGAGTTGAACGGCGGCACATTCATGCCGGGGGTCGAGCGCAATCTTGCGGACCTGCGCTGATGCCCCCATTTACTTGCTCCCTTAGGGCCTTGAAAGTTGAACCTCGATCCTGGGACGTTTTATATTCCGCAATTTATGAGATGGAGGAATTGATGAAAATTGGGATCTGCCTCTTGTGGTTTCTTGCGCCGTTGCTCACCGGAGGCGTCCTGCTCAGCGCGCAAGATTCCCATTATCGGCCCGAAGATCAGCAGATTCCCGCTCCATCGTGTCTTGTCATCAAGGACGCCTGGCAAGGCGGATCGACGGCCTGTTCTCCCCATGAACATGAAGCCTGGCTGGCAGACATCACGCACTGGCGGAATGAGCGGCTGATCCGCATTGGATATGAGGGATCGCGCTATGACGTTCCTGCGCTCAAGTGGACCCAGTCGAGTTTCTTCCAGCCCCAAATGATGGTCGAGGACCGTTACTTCTACGATCCGGTCGCGCGTCACTACACCGTGGATCGTTATCTCGATGACCTCGAGAGAAGGTACGGCGGCATCGACGCGGTGCTCATTTGGCCCACTTACCCGAACCTGGGGATTGACAATCGCAACCAGCAGGACATGGTCCGCTCCATGCCTGGCGGCGTTGACGGGGTGCGGGAGATGATTGCTGATTTCCACCGCCGCGGCGTGCGCGTGCTTCTTCCGATGATGATGTGGGATCAGGGGACGAGGGACCCGGGCAAGTCGTGGCCCGCTGCCATCGCGCAATTGATGGCACAAATTGGCGCCGACGGAATTAACGGAGACACGCAGGACGGAGTACCACTGGCGTTCTCGACTGCAGCCGATAGAACTGGACATCCAGTCGCATTCGAACCTGAAATGAGCCCGGCCGACGAAGCGCTGGCCTGGAATGTGATGACGTGGGGCCAGTACCAATTTCCCTTCGTGCCCATGGTTGACAAATACAAGTGGCTCGAACCGCGGCACATGGTGAACATCTCCGACCGATGGAATCGAGACAAAACCGATGATCTGCAGTTTGCATTTTTCAACGGAGTTGGTTGGGAAAGCTGGGAAAATATCTGGGGCATCTGGAATGGAATCACTCCACGAGATTCCGAAGCTACGCGGCGGGTCGCCACGATCGAACGTGCAGTCGCGCCCTTTCTGATCAGCAGCGGCTGGGAACCGCTCGCTCCCATGCTGCGTTATGGTGTGTTCGCCAGTCGATGGCCCCTCGGCGAGCAAACGGTTTGGACGATTGTCAACCGGAACGAATATGACGTGGACGGTCCACAGATCGAGCTTGTGCCTCAAGCTGGCATGCGCTACTTCGATCTGTACCATGGGGTCGAACTCAAGCCGGAGAAAAACCAATCCGGTCGGATCACGTTGAGTTTTCCGCTGGAAGCCCACGGATACGGAGCATTGCTAACTTCGCCAACCGCCCCCAGCCTGCAGATCGAAAAGCTCATGGAGAAGATGAAGGACATCACGGTCACGCCTTTATCTTCGTTTTCGCACGAATGGAAGGTCTTGCCACAGCACATTGTTCCCATCGCCAAGACGAGGCCCGC